>NZ_JBNHEP010000151.1:0-1426 GCF_050015995.1 Dapis brunnea BLCC-M229
AGATAAAAATGCCGATAATCTTGGCAATATTAAGCATTGAGGTAGAACAATAGAAGAAATTTCAATTTACTATAAACTTTGCTATTTTTACATTTGATGGTAATAGTTTAGAAGTAGTGATATGCTCAAAAAAGTTAAGTCGGCAAGCAAATACTATTCCTTTCAAACCCTAGAATTAGATATATTTTTTTTTGCCTGTTGCCTACCTCCACAATAAATCACTATATCTACAGGAATACCAATTTTATATTTTTGAAGAGATTTTTTGAAGTTAGTATTCAGCAAATAAATTTTTTATAGTAAAATACCTCAATATCCTACTAGATATAGAAGACTAAATGAGCTAAAATATCTAGGTAAATCTTTGAGTTATTAATTATTAAAAGGAAAAACTATGGAAGGATTGAGAAGAATTGTTACAGGACATAATCCTGATGGTAAATCAATCATAATGATTGACGGACCCCCAGCAAGATCGATAGGTGAGGAAGTTGGAGGACTATTTGAAATATGGAACACTGATGGAAATGAAATAAATACTTTTGATAAAACTGATAGAGCTGATACTGATGTACTTTTGTCTCCTCCAACAGGAGGAAGCAAATTTAGGTATTTTCGGATAAATCCTATTCCAGAGGGAATACCAAAGGAAAAGCTTGAGGAGTTAGCAGCTGAAGCTTTTGCCAAAATAGGTGCATCTCAAGACAGAGTTGATACAACTCGACATCCTGCAATGCATAAAACAAAAACAATAGATTATATTATTTTACTAAAAGGAAATGTGACTCTGTTACTAGATGATGATGAAGTTCAGTTAAAACCATTTGATGTTGTAGTTCAACGAGGCACTAATCACGCATGGGTAAATAATGGTAAAGAACCTGCACTTTTTATTGCAGTTCTCATTGATAGTGATTTAAAAGATTAACTTATCTAATAGTTTTTTAAGATGTCGTAATAGAATTATAATAAGTCCCCTCTCCTTTTCAGAGGGGACAGGAAAATCTGATTATTATTATCAATAACATATCATTTATCTTCCCAAATACTTTTACAGCTTTTAGAAGCTAAAAACCTATTTTCATCAAAACTTGTTTAAGTCAGATTTGACAAAGATTTGGTAATATAAAAAATTTCGATTATCTTGCCAAAATTTACCACTTACTGAGAAAAAATCCTTCATGGAGGTTTTCTCAATTTACCGATTTGATTTGACTCGAATATCAGAGGATAATTTTCCATCGCTACTAATTTTTGCAGGTGAGGGGAAATCAAATATAATTCTCATCTCATCCACAAATTTCTTCAGATAAAAAATGCCGATAATTTTGCCAAAATTTAGCACCTCTTCAGAAAAATAGTAGATGAGGATTTTCTCAATTTACCAATTTTATTTGACTCGGATATGAGGCAATAATTTTCCATA
>NZ_JBNHEP010000151.1:1526-17644 GCF_050015995.1 Dapis brunnea BLCC-M229
TTTTCTCAATTTACCAATTTTATTTGACTCGGATATGAGGCAATAATTTTCCATACCTACTAATTTTTGCTAACCAGGGAGAGTGAAATACAATTCTCATCTCATCCACAGATTTCCTCAGATAAAAAATTCTCAACCTACTAATTTTTGACGACTAGGGAGAGTCAAATACAATTCTCATCTCATCCACAGATTTCTTCAGATAAAAAATTCTCAACCTACTAATTTTTGCCGACCAGGGAGAGTGAAATACAATTCTCATCTCATCCACAGATTTCCTCAGATAAAAAATTCTGATAATTTTGCCAAAATTTAGCACCTCTTCAAAAAAATAGTAGATGAGGATTTTCTCAATTTACCAATTTTATTTGACTCGGATATGAGGCAATAATTTTCCATAGCCACTAATTTTTGCTAACCAGGGAGAGTCAAATACAATTCTCATCTCATCCACAGATTTTCCACTAGAAAAAATTTCGATAATTTTGCCAATATGTAAAACTAAGTCAGAAAACTATCACCGAATATTTTTCTGACTTGAATGATTATTTTAACTAAAAAAGTATGAGGGATTATCGTCGGACACTAAATCTTGCTCAAAACTATTACGGATAATAACTACTTTTCACTTAAAGACTTTCTTTTGCTTTCTGAAGTTCGTCTGCCCACTTTTTAAGTGCTGCCTCTTGGTATCCAAGAAACTCTTCTCGTTTTGCCAGTTCTTTTTCTTTTTGCTTGATTTCTAGTTCGCGCTTTTCAAGTCTTTCTTCTCGTTCTTTCAATTTATTTTTCCATTCTGTTGTATTTTTTCTAGTCTGATAATACTTTTGTTTTAGCGATAATAAGTCAGAAGCTATCTTTCTTAATTCATCATCTGAAAAATTCATATACTTATTAGTTTTAAATTCTATTTTTTTAGCCAGTTCATCAAGACCAAATAGTCTAAACCACCAGCTATCACTAGAAATTTTATTTGTAGTTTTTGGATGAAGTGAAGGGCTAATAGCAACAATACAAGTTGAATACCAAAATGGTCGCTCATCTGGGGCGTTATCTAAGCAACGAAACTTATGTTTGTTTGCTTTTAGTACGTTAAACCATTTAATCCGATGTTCATAAACCTGTTGAAATGGATTTCTATCTTCACTACCTAAAATATAACCACTCGGTGTACACCAATCACCATTCTCAGATGCTATAAATGGCTCATGGCATTCTTTTAATTCAATAGGAATAATCGCATCATTTTTGAGGACTGTTAAATCAATCTGACGATTTTCAATATAATAATCCATTAAAACTAAATGGAGTTTCTCTTCATCACCGAAACGAAATTCCATGTCATCCAAAAATTTTCCTACAGCTTCTCTTTCATAGGATGTATCAAAATTTTTTCCTATTCAAACTTCAATAGTCACTGTGTCTATCCTTAAACTACTAAATTTATCTGTTGATAAAATTATAATAGGTGACTATTCGATATTCGGATGATAGATATATAGGGTTGACCGCACTTAGTAAGTTGTTTACTATAATTTTTCCTGAGTAAAAATTTGAAAGTTAAAAAGCTATTTTTTATCTAAAATCATTCAATCCTACTGCCAGTATTGAACAAGAATCTAGTCGAGTATATGAGGAAATATTTGAATAATTTGACAAAATATATCGTTCTTCAAACCGAACCATTCTGTACTTCGTAAAATTGACATTTGTTAGTAAATTGTGAATAAAGCGATCGCTCAAATATCTCTTATCTCTAAACTTCAAACCAAATTAAATCTGGATAAATATTTATCATAGTTTCTTCAGTAAGGAGCTGATGTGCGACAATAGTTTTTTTGTGCAATGACAAACCCTCATATCCTAATAATTTAATCCTAAATTTCACAAGTAATATTATGTGCCCCCTCCGGGGGAGCTACACTATCGAGTGAATACTTATTGATCATAGGAAACATCTTAACTGAGAATAGAGAATAGAGCAGAGGAGGAAAATAGAGCCAATTATTCTTAAAACCAAGAGTAGTTTTTGAACGTTAAATATAAATCAAACAAACAATCAATAAATTTTTACTTCTGACTTTGAGCGATCGCAAACTACCTTTAAATTAAAACTTGAGGCCAAGAGGATAAAGATAATTTTTACTAATCTAAATAAGCTTTAAGATTGTTTGTGCAAATCAAAAAAATCCCTTTTTTTCTCAATTATTACAAAATATTTCACGAGCTTGCGTTGTTTCAGCGATTTGTATCATACTCTGAACATTAAGGTATGATGCCAATGTTATATCTAAAACAAAAATAACCTGCTTTCAACAAAGCTACAACCTAGTATTTACGTTAAAAATATCCTAGATATTGCGATTTGCAGCAAACTAAAATAAGCTCAAAAAAACAAATTTTATATAAGTAAAAATACTTGAGTAATTATATACATTGACAAAACACCACAAATAGTATACTAAATTGCTATGCGAAAAATATAATCATTGTCATTTCGGTTTGCTATTTCTTATTCCCTAAAGGCTAATACCTAAATTATTGATGAAATTAAATAACTCCTATATTTGTATCTTTTATAGGTGGCAATCGCCAGCTAATTTTTACTGGGTTAAGGGGAGATTTAGGCAAAAGTTTCTTGGTCAAATTACAAAGTCTCGATCTGACCTCTCTGAGCCAGAATCAATCAATTCACAAGAGATTAATTCTCGCTAAAGTATTTATAGTAAATGGTGCAAAAAATCAAAATATTTTCCTTCTTTTCAGGCTGTGGCTTTCTCGACTTAGGCTTTGAAAATATTGACGAATGAAGTTTTCTTTGTCAATGAAAAGTTTTCTCCATTTATGGAAGCTTATCATTATGCTAGACAATTATTAGAAATACCTGAGTCTGAATACGGATATTTAGAAGATGATTTAGTTAGTTTAACTTGGGAAAATGGAAAAACCTATTTACAATAATTAGTCAAAGATACTCAGATAACTTCTGATTTATTGGTAGACCTCCTTGCTCTGACTTTTCAGTGGGGGGAAAAAATAGAGAAAAAGGTAAATTATCAGATGCTTATATTGAATTAATTTGTCAGCAACAACCAGATTTTTTTGTCTTTGAAAATGTTAAAGGTTTATCGTAAAGGAAAAAAGATCGGGCATTTTCTGAGGAAATGAAACCCAAGCTGTATAGATACGGATATATAATTACCGAACGTTTAATTAATGGGATTGAATCTAGACCAAGAAATATTCAAAACTTTTGTAGTTGGATAGTCTTTCTAGATAGATATCTCAGATGAGATGTTGAGATTTTTGCCACTCAACCATAATCAAACTAAGTCAGACTGCTGAAGAAAAACTTTAGATAAACTTCTGTACTATTAATCTGGATTTTCTGTTCACCTTCTCTCCTCCCTGACTATTAAGTTAGACTGCTTGAGACAAAATTTGATAAATATCTGTACTATTAATCTGGATTTTCTGTTCATCTTCTCTCCTAACTTGGGAAAATCAAGAATCATTCATCAAACCAACTTATTTTCCCTCTAATTGTTAATTGCTCAAAAGCCCAGACCAAGAAATATTCAAAACTTTTAACTTGGGAAAATCAAGAATCATTCATCAAACCAACTCATTTTCCCTCTAATTATTAATTGCTCAAAAGCCCAGACCAAGAAATATTCAAAACTTTTGTAGTGAAATAACTTTTCTAGACAGATATCTAATCTGAGATGCTTTGGTTTTTCCACCCTATACTTAAATGAAGTCAATCAGAATCAAGATGAATTTTGCTTCCCATCTATATCTATTGTTTAAATATGAAGTAGAGGAAAATTGAGAAAGTTAAAAAGTTTGAACTTGGGCATAGCTCCCATATCCTGTCAGTAAGAGTAGAAAACATACAGTCCGAAATCTTACGGTAAACTATTTAAAGAAAGGATGATATGTGTTGAAAAATCTATAGGACTCAAACAAACTATGACATCTTATGCTACTACGACTGCCAGAGCCGAAATGAGTGAAATTCGGCGTCTCAAAGGCTTACTACCGCCAGAATTACAAAGTTGGGTAATGGTAGAAAAATCTATTGAAGTTAATCCTCCACTCATTCGCAGTGAGGAAATAGGCAAAGACCAGGTAGAGATATCCATCGATCTAGCACGTTGGGAACAACTAGCATTAGACCAACGTAATTTATTATTCTGGCATGAAGTGGCCAGAATTCAAAACGATACAATTCCCAGGGATGGTTGGGAAATGGCTGCCCTCGCCATTGGTTTGGGGGGTGCTGTTGGTGAATTATGGGTACAAGATGGTCTACTTTTAGTTCTGGCCTTGGCTTTGTGTGGTGTATCTGGCTATAGACTCTATCAGAAGAATAACGGAGAACGTAATCTCAAAGAGGCGATAGAAGCAGATGATAAAGCGATCGCCCTAGCTACTCGTTTTGGTTATTCACTCCCCAATGCTTATAAAAGTTTAGGTAGTGCTCTGAAAACTCTAGTCGAAGAAACTCCCAAAAAACGGCAGAGGGCAAAATATGAAGCACGACTTCAAGCTCTCAAACGTAGTGCAGCTAAAGCCAAGGCAAGAGTTAAAGGAAGTCGTGAAACTTCACGTTCTGAAAATATATATAACTAGACAGGAAATATTGGGTGGGTTAGCCAGAAACTAATCAAAACTAGACTCGATCGGGAGTAACAACCCACTCAAATTTATCCTGGTTATTTTGGTGTTATAATAGGGATATAACTGAATTAATAGAAACAGCAATCTGGCTTGGTGGCTATATACATCATCTAAATACATTCCATTCTCGAAGGTAGTGGGCATAGATTAATCTATTAAGTATATTAGTATCAAGTCATTACTAATCATGAGACTATAATTTTAGTCTAGAGGGTGGTCTTAACCATTTAAGTGATTTTTATTCCATCGCTTAAGCATAATTTGGTAATAATTATGAAGCTGATTATACCAGGAAAATCTCCAGTAAGATACCTAAAATTGTCATCTTCAAATAAATAACTTTTGCAGAAACAACAATACTCAATACTATAGTCTTATAGAAAATAGGAACCAGGATTTCATGGTCAGCCAAACCTCAGAAACAGATATAAAAGTAACTTTTAGGGGAAAAACTCCTGTGATTAATTTGCCTCTTCGTTTTACCGTCTCGGAGGCAGAATCATTTAAGTTAACTTGCCAACAACTTTTCTCTCAAGAGAATACTACAGGCAAGATTATTATTGATTTTAGTAACACTAATTTTATAGATAGTTGTGGTATTGGTTCCTTGGTAACAAATCTCAAAACAGCAAGGGAAAAAGAGACAGATTTTGTCCTTTGTGATGTTAATTCTCAGGTTATGGGTGTATTTTCCCTAACTGGATTAGACCAGATTTTAATCATTGAACAATCAACACAACCAGAGGTAAAAAGTAATCGTAGATCTGATGAAAATCAACTACCTATTACTCATCCTTCGATTAAATCTTGGGTGAAACGCCTGATTGATATTGTTGGTGCTTTAGTAGGATTATTTATTACAGGTATTTTGTTTATACCAATAGCTATTTCTATTAAGTTTGATAGTCCTGGTCCGATATTTTTTGGTCAAGTACGATGTGGTTGGATGGGAAGGCGTTTCCGAATGTGGAAATTTCGCTCTATGTGTGTAAATGCAGAAAAACTTAAGAGTAAAATCAAAAATCAAGCTCAAGGTGCAATTTTTAAGAATGAAAATGATCCGCGAATTACTAAAGTTGGTAATTTTTTGAGACGAAAGAGTTTGGATGAATTACCTCAGTTTTGGAATGTATTAAAAGGGGATATGAGTTTAGTGGGAACTAGACCTCCAACTCCTGATGAAGTAGAACGTTATGAAGTTCCTCAATGGCAACGTTTAGATGTTAAACCTGGTATGACAGGAGAATGGCAAGTTAATGGTCGTTCTCAAGTGAAAAATTTTGAAGATATTATCAGGTTGGATTTAAAATACCAAAAGAATTGGAGTCTAATGTATGACATAAAGTTAATTATTAGGACTGTAGCAATTCTATTCGAGAAAAGTAGTGGAGCCTACTAGAATGATTTAATATACTTACTGTTGGAGTTTTGATATTTTGAAATTTTCAGTTATCGAAACCAACTTAAATTATTGCAGGAATTTGATATTTCCTGTTTATACCCATATTTGTTCCCATAAGGTATTAGCTAGAAATCTCAAGATATTCAATGATTATAGATTTAAGTTTTACTTGTTTTAATCTTAATCATCTGAGAAGATTTTATGTTTGAGAATTGTGTTGGTAAAATCTGACAATTCCCACTTTAGTAGTCAACAAAAATCAGCTCAAATAAATGACTTTAATAATTTAATCGGATGAAACACATGGATATTTTTTGAGTTGGATGAAGCACTGAAGCTTAACATCTGGGGGTCAGAAAAATCCTGTCAAATATTGATAAAAAAAAGGTAGACAACTTCAAACTAATTTGTTTGATTGAAAAACATAAACACCAATCCTTTTTATATAGTTTATTTTCCATTGTTTATGGAATAATGATTAACTTGAATAAGATTTTAGTAGTATGTGTAATTTTTGCGGTGAGAATTAAACTATAACTAATTGTAGATGCTACACAGACAGTAGAGTTTTAAACTCAATTTCTCTAAAGTTCTGTTCAACCTAATAGAGTGACACGCCGTAAATTTTACTTGAGGAAAATACTAGAATCTTTAATTTGATAAAGATTAAACTGAAAAAGCTAATACACTATTTTAGCTATGTCAGTCCAGTACTATAAAAATTTCACAACATAGTTTCAAATTGTTAGATATTAAATAATTGCCCGAAATTACTGTACTATCAAAATTTATAGTCTATAAAATCTTACTTTTAACTTTTTGAGTTCTGAATGTCTGACTTCTGTGAAACGGTATTACTACCTTTGCAGAATAGCAACAATAATTAATTAAATTATGCGTATTCTTATCTATTCCTACAACTATCACCCAGAACCAATTGGTATTGCACCCCTAATGACGGAACTTGCCGAAGGTTTTGCTAAACGTGGACATCAAGTTCGTGTGGTGACTGGTATGCCAAATTATCCTGAACGTAAAGTTTATGATGAGTATAAAGGGAAGTTTTTTATAACAGAAGAACAAAATGGCGTAACAGTTCAACGTAGTTATATCCATGTGAGAGGTTCTAAACCTGGGCTTTTAGATCGGCTATTATTAGATGGTAGTTTTATTCTGTCTAGTTTATGGCAAGCTTTTAATGGTTGGAAACCTGATATTATTTTTGCGACTACTCCTCCTATATTAATTTCTTTACCAGTTAGTTTTTATGGCTTATTTTCTAATTCGTCTGTAGTGTTAAATATTCAAGATATTGTTTCTGAAGCTGCGGTAAGAGTGGGGTTAGTCAAAAAAGATAGTTGGATAGTAGGTCTAGCTGAAACTATAGAAAATTTAGCTTATCGAAAAGCTGCTAAGATTAGTGTTATTGCTGAAGATTTTGCCACTAAGTTAATTGAACAAGGTATTGATAAAAATCGTATTGTTTGTATCCCGAATTGGGTAGATCTGAATTTTATTAGACCTCTGGATAAAGATAATTATTTCCGAGAAGAGCATAATCTTCAAGATAAGTTTGTAGTTGTTTATTCTGGGAATATTGCTTTAACTCAAGGTTTAGAAACAGTAGTTAAAGCTGCTGCTAGTCTCAAAGAAAAATCAGAAATTTCTTTTGTTATCTTAGGGGAAGAAAGAGCACGTCAACAATTACAAGAATGTTGTGATAATTATCAAGCAGATAATGTAACTTTACTTCCTTTAGTAGCACGAGAAAAATTACCAGAAATGTTATCTGCTGCTGATGTTGGTTTAGTAATACAGAAAAAGACAGTTACTGCTTTTAATTTACCTTCAAAAATTCCTGTTATTCTTGCTAGTGGTCGTCCAATAATAGCTTCTGTTCCAGATACAGGTACAGCAATGAGAGTTGTCAAAGAAAGTGGTGGTGGAATAGTAGTTACTCCAGAAGATTCTCAAGCTTTGGCAGAAGCTATTTTAGAATTATATGAAAATCCAGAAAAACTTGAGCAACTGGGTCAGCAAGGGAGAAAATATGCCGAAGAAAATTTTGGTTCTAAAAATGCTTTAAATAGTTATGAAGGTTTATTTGCTGAAATTTTAGAGTCGAGGGAGTAGGTAGGGACGTTGCATGCAAAGTCCATACTAGGTAGGGGAAAATAATTGATGATTTCTGTTTGATAATTGATTTTTAGTTTTTATTATTAGATATATCTAATAGTTTTTTGTTTTAGTTATTAGGGAGTAGGGAAGATAGATAGGAAGATAGGAAGATAGGCAACAAGCAAATAAAATATTTACTCCGTCAGTTTTAAAGATGCTTTCCATACAAAAAAAGTTTTTGTTTATTAATATTCCTAAAACAGCAGGTAATTCAATTCAGAATTTTCTAAAGCATTACTCTGAAGATAAAATTGTTTGCCTTAACTCTTTGCAGGATGGTGTAGAGAGATTTGAAGTAAGAAATAAAAATTTTCCTAACATACATAAACACTCATCTTTACTTGACTACTATCAAGTTTTATCACCAGATGTTTTTCATTCTCTTTATTTAGAAATTTTCTGTTATTAGAAACCTTTGGGAAAGAATGATTTCTTACTTTTTTTCTCCACATCGTCAAACTCAAAACTGGAATAGAGATAAATTTATTGATTTATTGCAAAAAGTACCAACAATGTTTGACTATCTAAATACTCATGGTTTGTCGTCAAGCAAACCTGAAGTTAATTTTGTTATGCGTTTTGAAAATCTTGAAAACGACTTTAGAAAAGTATCCCAAATATTAGAATTAGAAAACTTTCAGCTCCCTATCCGCAATAAATCAAATCGAGAAGATTATTGGAAATATTACGATTCCGAATTAGTTGATATAGTGGCACATAAGTATGCAGCAGAGATTGAGTATGCTGGATATTATTTTTTTAAACCAACAAATAAATTTGTTTGATTACTCTACAAAATTTAGAAAAATTGAAATAGAGCCAACTAATTTTTAGTAAACTCAAATTTCTGATTTTAATAACTTGTGGCAAAAGGCATTTTTGCTAAAAACAGAAGGTTTTTCTATTTTTATAGCACTACGCTAATTAGTTAAGATATTAGATATTGGTAAATCCTATTTGCGGAGCATTGATCTAGAAAAAACTCACTCATATCATTTCCCTTGTGGAGGGTGTAAATAAGAGCGTTAATGTCTATAGGAAATTTAAGCCTTCTCTCCTAGATAATTAAAGCCTTTTCTCCTAGATAACTAAAGCCTTCTTCCTTTGCTATAAATTCAGGATTTTTAAAAAACTCACTGGTCTTTTTAAAAAGTAGAGGTAGGTTTCCATTTGAGTAAAATCTCTAGAAAACCCACCTCTAAATTTTTTGTAATTCCGAAGATACTGGAATTAATATTACTTACTTGCTGCTTTAATACATTTCTCTACTAATGGCGTTACCTGTTCAACATCTTTCCAACCAAGTATTTCTGTCACCTTTTTTTCTAGATTTTTGTAGCTTCTGAAAAATTCGGCTATTTCTTCTAGTTTATGAGGTGCTACATCCTTGAGAGATTTAACTTCAGTGTAACGTGGGTCTTTATCTGGAACGCAGAGAATTTTTTCATCCCTATCTCCTCCATCAATCATCTCCAACATTCCGATGGGTCTTGCTGCAATAACACATCCAGGAAATGTTGGCTCATCCATAATTACCATTCCATCAAGGGGGTCGCCATCATCTGCCAAGGTGTTAGGGACAAACCCATAATCGTAAGGATATTGTACGGAAGAATATAGTACGCGGTCAAGGGCAAAAGCTTGTAAATCTTTATCAAACTCGTATTTATTTTTACTTCCGCCAGGAATTTCTATCAGGACACTTATTAGTCCGGGTTTTGGTTGGGCTGGAATTAGCGATAAATCCACAAAATTTCTCCATATTAACTAAAAAGAGTATATCAAGAGTTGGGTTTTATAGCTGAAGTCAGAAGGCGCGAAGTTAGAAGGCGCGAAGTTAGAAGTTAAATTCTTGCTATGACTAATTGCTGAAGTCGTGTGATGTCCCTGATCGGGAAAATTTATTTATCTGGAAACGTTCTCCGAATAGATGATTAATATTTAGCTCAACCTCAGATAATTTTATGCACCTAAAGGAACGAGATTAAATGAAATACAAATTCCCTCACTACCTCCAGTAAATGGAATAGTAGACTGGCAAAAATAAAAAGTAAAAATTACTCATCATCCTGATGGAAGTCTCCACTTATATTTCTCTGAATTTTTCCTATCTAACGCTGAGATTAACCAAGTACCAAAACTTCATTAATCAACAGTATTATTTGTAAAAAAATTCGTAGGTTTGACTACCTATATTTATCGGTTTACCTGGTCGATATTTTAAAAAAGTAGGATAGCGATCGCCTCTTCTATGATTCCTTTTTCTGTCAAAGCAATTCCCAAGTTTAGGTGAGAGTCAGCAGATTTTTGATTGAGTTTAATTGCCCGTTGATAAGAGTCAATAGCATTATCTAATTGTTGAGCAGCGCGATAAGTATTGCCAAGATTATTGAGGTAGCCAAAATTTAATGGTTCTAGATTAACAGCTTGATTTATTAAATTTATGGCGCTGTTATTATCTCCCATTTGTGCTTTAAGTATGCCCAGATAATTTAAGACTTGAGAATTATTTGGTTCCGACTGAATAATTTTTTCATAGATAACTTTTGCCTCTTGCAATTGTCCGCCTTTGTTAAAAGACAAAGCATAGGATAAAGCATTTTATGGGAGATTATTTTTTAGTGGTTTTTGACTTTGATTTTTAGCTGCTTTTATTCTTTGTTATCGGTTCATTTTTCTCTCCTTATACTAATTTTAGGCTAGTAATTTTCAAATAGTAAATAGGATTCGATTTTTGAATAATTTTCAAAATAGAATTGAATCAAATATTGAATTAATTTAACCTTTATTTGACTAGCCTAAAATACCTACAGCCTAAAATTGTCTGTTTTTAACAAAAACTTAATTTAATCGATAACAACAATATCTGAATCAAGATTAAAATAGAGCGATAATTACTAGATATTTTTAAAGTGTACTAATATGACAAATAATTCTTTTTTTGATGAGTCTAGAGAAACATCTTTAGTCAAAGCTGAAATTGTAGCTAAATATTTTTGGGCTTGGGCAAAAGTCATAATACCGCAAGCAAAAAAAAGGAGAACAAATATTGCATATATTGATCTGTTTTCTGGTCCTGGTTGTTATCAAGATGGTTCAAAATCTACGCCATTACTAATTTTAGAACATGCTATTGCTGATGAAGAGATGCGAGAAAGATTAATTACTATTTTTAACGATAAAAATTCTGAGAATACACATTCACTTGACCAAGCAATAAACTCTCTACCAGAGATAAAAATGTTGAAGCATAAACCACAAGTCTTAAATATAGAAGTAGGAACAGAAATTGTTCAAATATTTCCAAATATACCTACACTATCTTTTATCGATCCATGGGGTTACAAAGGGTTATCTCTTCAACTAATTAGTTCAGCAATTGCAGGCTGGGGATGTGATTGTATATTTTTCTTTAACTATAATCGGATCAATTCAGGATTGAATAATTCACGAGTCGAAAATCATATTAACGAACTATTTGGTAAAGAGCAAGCCAATTTACTTAGAGAACAACTCCTCAATTTACAACCAGATGAACGGGAATCAAAAATTGTTCAGGCAATTGGTGATTCTTTACAAAGAGTTGGAGGTTCTTATTCTCAAAATTTTTGTTTTAAAGAAGAAGATAGAAATCGAACTAGCCATTATCTTATTTTTGTATCTAAGAATAATAGAGGTCATTCTATTATGAAAAATATTATGGCAAAAAAAAGCTCTCTTTTGCTTCAAGGTGTACCATCCTTTCAACATGACCAAAAACCTGTTCAGCTTTCACTATTTGATTTGCAACCAATTAACAAACTGGAAGATATGTTGCTTGATGAATTTGCCGGTCAGACTATGACAATGCTTCAAGTTTATCAGCAACACCATGTTGGTAAACCATACATTGAGCGGAATTACAAAGATGCTCTTTTGCTGTTAGAAGAAAAAAGTAAAATTGTTGTATATCCGCCAGCTAGTGAACGACAAAAAAGGAAAGGCAAGCTTACATTTGCCAATCATGTTAAAGTGACTTTCCCATCGAAGTAAAGGTATTTTTTTTCACAATTTTTCTTGATTGAACAGGAATTTTTTTCCAATTATGACGGTGTTTTTCCCAAACTTCTGGCATTTCATTCCAAACTTTTCCATCAAAAATTCTGCCTAAAGCTTTAGGAGTTCTACCACCCCATTGTTTAAAGAAAAAAGCTACATTAGCAGCTTGACATTGTTCATAAATATTTTTTACCCATTCCTCTTTCATCGGACGATATTTATTGCCAGATTCACCACCTACAATTACCCAATGAATATCTTTTAAATTAAGTTCTAAATCCCCTAAAAGTGGTTCACAAGAAAGGAACCTCACATTAGCATCTACTTGTCGTAAATAATCAACACGATGAACATAACTTTGACTTTCCACTGATACACCCATCCAAATATTTTCATGCCATTTTAATTGAGGTGCTAAATCAACCAAACGTTCATGTCTTTTCGTCAAAATTTGATAAATATGCCAAGGAGTTTTGCCAATTATTTCAAATACTTGTTTGATAAAATCAACAGGAACATCTTCGTGGAAAATATCGCTCATTGAATTAACAAAAATTCGGCTAGGAGTACGCCAACTTAAAGGTTGTTTCAAACGCTCAGGATGAAGTTTCAAAACAAACCCTTCAGGAAAATTATTAGTAAAACGTTTTGTAAGTGCTTCCGCATAACAATGAGTACAACCAGGACTAACTTTGTCACAACCTGTCGTAGGATTCCAGCTCTTGTCCGTCCATTGGATACCAGTTTTATTACTAGCCATAGTTAAATTTACCTTCTCAAAAAAGAATAATTATTAAGGTCTAATTATTGAGTTCAATATTTTCTTATTGGTTACTAAATTATACCTTTTTTTTAAGCATAAATCAACTTATTTATCTGCCAATATAAAAACTGAAAATTATCTCAATAAAAAAAATATAATAGTTACTAAATATCAATGATAAAATAGTTAAGTGCCTATACAAAATTAATTATATACTTAAAGATACAGCCTTTAAGAGCAGAGCTAAAAATAAAGCTTTTATCTAAAAATAAAAAATAGCTGATAACTGATAGCTGATGGCTAAATTATTACATTAAATACCCTATGATTTGATATTTTAAATAGCATTAATAACGAAAGTAAAGTCAAACTACTTAATCTATTGAATCTTAAAAAAAAACAAAGATATAGGGAAAGCCTCCCCAAAAAACTTATCTTAAACAAGACGAATTAAAAACTTTCCTAATCATGGCAAAACTAACTCACAAAGAAATATTCGACCTCCTAATCAAAGAAGTTCTTGAAGCTTTCCCACACGTGGAAAATAAATTGGATTTTGTATCTAAAGATATTTTAGAACATCTTCTATCTAATAGCGATGGCGTGAGAGAAAGATTGCGTAAAAGTTCCTTTACAAAAGATGATGGAGAAATTAGTCAAACCGAAGCTTTTTTGCTTACCTGGGTGGATGAAGTATGGGATGTAGAAAATGGTAATCAAGAGTTATATAAAAAATTTATCTCTGACTTGAATGGAACACCACAGGAGTTTGATTTATATGACAAAGAAGTACCTCAAATTAATAATGGATAATTGATAATGGGCGTTGCTGATGCATGGGTATGATTTAT
Source organism: Dapis brunnea BLCC-M229 (assembly GCF_050015995.1). Lineage (NCBI taxonomy): Bacteria > Bacillati > Cyanobacteriota > Cyanophyceae > Oscillatoriales > Microcoleaceae > Dapis > Dapis brunnea. Next base: position 15,442 of record NZ_JBNHEP010000151.1, read on the forward strand.
ATTTTTTGATAATTACTAAACTATTTAATAACAACTATTTCAGATTGTTCAATTTTTATTTTCATACCTTGATTCAGCAACGCCTTATAATGGATAATTGATAATGAAAACTATAGCAACCGGTTCTTATGTTGTCACAATTCAAAAATTACAAATCAACTCCAAAACTCTTACCGAATAATTAAGGTCTAAAGCCTCTCCTTTTAAGGACAAAAAAGAAAAAAATCATTTTACTCAATCCTATCCATTTTAAGGAGAGGTAATTATTAATTATTAATTATTAATTATTGAACTATCGATCATTGCCTCCCAAATTATTCCCAAATAGTAGGAATATTTTTGATACAAATAAAATAAGATTGCTATATCTCTTATGAATTATGAATTCTTAATTACCTCTGCCTCTGCTTAAAACCGAGAGTATTGAATCAAGTACGGAAATCTTATTAATGAATAATTGATGGATAGTAGATAATGAAAACTATCTCTAATTATCAATTATCCATTGGTAAGCAGAAACTTAAAAGCTCTGGAACTAATTATCAATTATCAATTATCAATTATCCAAATGCGCTTAAAATCTCTCGACGTATTTCGTGGCATTACCATTGCTAGTATGATTCTTGTCAATAACCCAGGTAGTTGGAATTATGTTTATTCACCCTTACTTCATGCAAAATGGCATGGTTGTACACCTACAGATTTAATATTCCCCTTCTTCTTATTTATCATGGGTGTAGCTATGACTTTTTCCTTGTCAAAATACACCGATAAAAATCAACCTAATCCACAAATTTACCAAAGAATTTTCCAGAGATTTCTAATACTTTTCCTGTTAGGTTTACTACTAAATGGCTTTCCCAATTACAACTTAGCTACTATTAGAATTATGGGAGTATTGCAACGCATTAGTTTAGCTTACCTCCTCGCAGCAATAGCCATCCTTAACCTGTCCCGAAAACAACTTTACTGGCTATCCGCTACATTATTAATTGGATACTCGATAGCCATGCAATTAATACCCGTTCCTGGTTATGGCATTGGCAACCTTTCTCCAGAAGGAAATCTTGGCGCCTATATCGATCGCTTCATCCTGACGCAACAACATTTGTGGGCAGGCAAACCATACGACCCAGAAGGACTATTTAGTACCTTACCTGCTATAGTTACCGTTTTGATTGGCTACCTTACAGGAGAATGGCTCAAATATCAACCAATCAAAAGTCGCACCAGCTTAAATCTAGTAATTTCGGGTCTAACCTGTTTAGTAGTCGGGTATCTGTGGGGACTATTTTTTCCTATCAATAAAGCTTTATGGACAAGTTCCTATGTCATATTTACTGCTGGATGGGCTTTGCTCTTATTAGCTGCTTGTTATGAGGCGATCGAAGTTCGAGGTTGGCAGAAATGGGGACATTCATTTGAAGTAATGGGATTAAATGCCATATTGATATTTGTTGGTTCTGGATTTTTGGCAAGGCTAATGATTTATAACAAAATTAGTGGAGTTGAAAATTCTCCTACGATTAAGACATGGATATACCAACAATTTTTCCAATCTTGGGCTGGTTCATTTAATGGTTCTTTGATTTTTGCTATTGTCAATGTATTATTCTGGTGGGGAATTTCTGATTTAATGTATCGTCGCAGTTTATTTCTTAAAGTTTAATCAACAGTAATAATTTAGCTAAAATGATTCAGAATTCAGCACTAAATTCTCGGCAGGTACTCAGACGTGATAGTCATAAGTCGCCACAGATAGAATTTTTTCTCCATTTTTTCCATCATAGAGATAGTCAATTAAAATCTCCAAAACGAGGAGCCAGAAAATTACTTTTTTTTCCGATAAAAATTCTCGGCAGATACTCAGACGTGATAGTCATAAGTCGCCACAGATAGAATTTTTTCTCCATTTTTTCCATCATAGATATAGTCAATCAAAATCTCCAAAACGAGGAGCCAGAAAATTACTTTTTTTTTCCCGAACCAAACTCTCAAAAAAAACTCAGAAGTTATAGTAATAAGTCGGCCGAGATAGAATATTTTTTACATCCTTTCCATCAAAGAAGTACCCAATGAAAATCTCCAAAGCGAGGAGCGTCAAAATTACTTTTTTTTCCGATAAAAATTCTCGACAGATACTCAGACGTTATAGTAATAAGTCGGCCGAGATAGAATATTTTTTACATCCTTTCCATCAAAG
>NZ_JBNHEP010000151.1:17744-19575 GCF_050015995.1 Dapis brunnea BLCC-M229
AAGTACCCAATGAAAATCTCCAAAATAGTCATCAGAAAAATTCCTTTTTTTCCAGAATCAAGCCCTTACAAAAAACTCAGACGTTATAGTAATAAGTCGGCGGAGATAGAAGATTTTATCCATCCCTTCTATCAAAGAAGTAGCCAATGAAAATCTCCAAAGTAGTCATCAGAAAAATTCTCGACAGATACTCAGACGTTATAGTAATGAGTCGGCCGAGATAGAATATTTTCTGCATCCTTTCCATCAAAAAGATAGCCAATGAAAATCTCCAAAGTAGTCATCAGAAAAATTCTCGATAGATGCTCAGACGTTATAGTAAGGCTACAAATATCAGTAGTGGAATAAATTTTTCAGAAAAGTCTAAGTTGACAAGGGTTCAGCAACTTTCTTAATACCAAATTATAGTGGCATCTGCTATTATAATAAAACATACTTGCTATTTTATATTTTCAAAATTAACTATGTTCTTTGTAGATAAACCATACGTTTCAGAATTTTTTAAAGCTACTGTTAGAGATAATGCTATTCCTGTAGTAGGTACAGATATAGCTTAAAAAATGAACCTTTATAATGGCACAAAGATAATTACTGAAGAGCAAGCAATTGAGATAGTTAAACAATTAGATAATCCAATTATTTACACTACTTCTGAAAATTCCTATCATTGGATATCAGAACATTTCTATTTTACCGATATACCTGAAAAAATAGAGCTATTTAAGAATAAGTGGAAATTCCGGCAGCTAACGAAATCAATCTTTCCCAACTTCTACTTCAAAGAAATACCTAAAAAAGACCTAAAAACAATTGAACTTGATAAAATTCCCATACCATTTATTATTAAACCAACAATTGGTTTTTTGAGCATGGGAGTTTATCAAGTCTCAAGTTATGAGGAATGGCTGAAAACCATCGATTTAATCACAGAGGAAATAGATCAAACAATAAACTTATATCCTGAAAGTGTATTGAATACTAATTCATTTATCATTGAAGAGTATATAGACGGCGAAGAATTTGCTATTGATGCTTATTATAACTCCATTGGCTAACCAGTTATCCTGGGGATTTTTAAACATATATTTTCTTCAGAAAATAGTGTTAGTGACAGAGTTTATTATTCATCCAAAGAAATTATTGAAAGTAACCTTGACGAATTTACAAATTTTCTCGAAAAAATTGGTAATTTGGCTAAAGTGAAAAACTTTCCAGTACATATTGAGTTGAGAAGAAATAGTAATGGTCTTTTATTACCTATTGAAGTAAATCCAATTCGATTTGGTGGTTGGTGCAGTACCGCATATTTATCTTTCTTAGCTTATGGTTTTAACTCCTACTTATATTTTTACTACCAAAAAAAGCCAGATTGGTGTCAAGTTATTCAAGGAAAAGAAGGAAAATTATTTAGCTTGGTTATATTAGATAATTCGACTGGTAAAAACGTTAATGAGATTACATCATTTAATTATGATAAATTGCTGGCAAATTTTGAAAAACCCGTGGAGTTAAGAAAGATAGATTACAAACAATATTCTATCTTTGGTATCTTGTTTATAGAAACTAAAGAGGAAAATTTTCGGGAAATTCAAAACATTTTAGATTCAGACCTAAGTGAATTTATCACAGTCGATAGATAGTATTTTTTTTCATCCTTACCTTACAAATATCAGTAGTGGAATAAATTTTTCAGAAAAGTCTCAGTTGAAAAAGGGTTCAGCAATTTTCTTAATGCTAAATTATATTTGTATCTACCACATCCTATCTTTAGTATCCTGTTTATAGAAACTAAAGAGGAAAATTTTCGGGAAATTCAAAACATTTTAGATTC
>NZ_JBNHEP010000152.1:0-72868 GCF_050015995.1 Dapis brunnea BLCC-M229
TCCCGCGCCGAAATTTCGAGTCAGACTCGGAGGAGAAATTTAGAGACGCTACTTCGGAATTAGTTTCAGTAATAATTCTTTGTTATAACCAGGCACAATATTTAACCGAAGCTGTAGAAAGTATAGTTAAGCAAACTTACCAAAATTGGGAATGTTTAATTATTAATGATGGTAGTCTTGACCAAACATCTCAAGTAGCTATAAATTTAGTAAAAAAATATCCAGAAAAAAATCTCCGCTTGATAGAAAAAGAAAATACTGGAGTGCCAGATTCTAGAAACGTGGGAATAGATAATAGTTCTGGTAAATTTATTCTCTTTGTCGATGCAGACGACAAAATTCATCCTAATTTTATTGCAGAAACTTTAACTATCTTACAAACAAATCCACAAGTAGGTTTTGTTTATACGGATATTCAAAAATTTGGCTTTGAGCAGAAACTAGAAAGTTACGGAGATTTTAATGTCAAACGTTTTTTAAGTGAAAATCAAGCCCCAGTTACATCCCTATTTAGAAGAGAAATTTATCAACAAGTGGGTGGGTTTAAAAAAGTAATGAATGAGGGTTGGGAAGATTGGGAATTTTGGATTTCTGCATATCAAAAAGGTTGGTTAGGTTATCGACTAGAAAAACCTTATCTTTATTATAGACAACATCCTGTCGGTTCCCGCCAACAAAAGCTACATCAAAATTCAGTTAATTTGGCAGTTCATAAAGCTATAATTCTTTATCTCCACTCCCAGTTGTATAATCAGCAGGAAGTAGTTTGGTCAGAACAAATATTGTTTAAATATCAAAGCTCTCTCATCACAGAACTAGATCGACTTAAATCAAAATCATCTACTATGACAAATCTACCAATTCAATACCCACAAATATCACCACTTTCTGAAGTTAAAAATCGACCTTTTTGGTCTGTAATGATTCCTACCTATAATCCCACATCAACTTTAGAACAAACTTTAAAGTCTGTTTTGCAGCAAGCAGAAAATATTAATGAAATGCAGATAGAAGTTGTTGATGACTGTTCAACTCAGGTTGATGTAGAAGCGGTTGTTAAAAAAATCGGTCAGGGTAGGATTTCTTATTATCGCCAACCTGAAAATTTAGGATTAGTTGCTAACTGGAATGATTGTATTAAACGAGCATCTGGTCACTGGGTTCACATTCTTCATCAAGATGATTTAGTATTACTTGATTTTTATAGCAGCTTGAAAAATTTATTGGAAAAACAACCAGAAGTAGGAGCAGTATTTTGTCGCCATTATTATATAGATGAAAATAATAATCAAAAGATGCTCTCTCCATTGGAAAAAGAAACTCCAGGTATTATTCCTAACTGGTTAGAAAAAATTTCTGTTATGCAGAGAATACAATGTGCTTCAATAGTTGTAAAACGTAGCGTTTATGAAAAATTAGGAGGATTTTGTTTAGAAGCAAAGTCGGCAGCAGATTGGGAAATGTGGAAACGTATTGCTGCTTATTATCCTGTTAGTTATGAACCTCAAATTCTTGCTTGTTATCGTTTACATTCAACATCTGAAACTTCCCGGTTAATTAAGTTCGGCGGTAATATTTCTGATACTCGTAAAGCTATCGAAATTTCTGAGTCTTATCTGCCAAAAGAAATATCTAAAAAATTGTCTGATCGAGCTAGAGAACATTATGCTATTTCTGCTACTAAAACAGCACAACAAATGTTGAGTGTGGGAAAAGTAGAAGTAGCGATCGCTCAAATTCAGGAAGCTTTAAAATGTAGTCAGTCTTCCGAAGTAAAAGAGGGGATAATTTCTCTGTTTATTACTTCAGATGCCACTTTACAAATAGATGTAAATCAACTTTTATCTGAAGTTTCTAAATATGTGCAGGAATATCAAAAAGATAATTCTAAAAAGTCAGCTTTAGATAATCTACGTCAACTCCGACAACAAATTGCTAATTATTGGATAAATTTACCCACAGAAAAATTAGAAAGTGCTTATTTGGGGGATATGGGTAGAGCTAATCAAAAGTTAATTGGTAGTAATCTTAAATACGAAAAAATTTCAGATACGGAAAAATCCTTTGTTGACCAAATAGGAACTCATATTTCTCAAGGATTAGATCGACAAAACTCTATTCAATATCTCTTAGCTGCAACTCTATATTATTATCCCCATCAACTCTCGCCAAAATGGTTTGTAGAAGCGCCTATTCCCAAGTGGTTTGTTAATGACTACATTAAATTTATGATTGATGCTCCTAACTACTTTCAAGAAATAGGAGAGGCAGATAAATATTACCGTTATACTCTCGACTGGATTAATTATTTACATCAAAGAATCTTTAGTAATTCCGACTCAAAAATCTGGCAAGATATAGCTTGGTTTGTCGCCCATAAGTCTAACTTTATTCCTCTATACTTTAATAACGAAAATCTCAAAGACATATATATTAAGCGTGCGGAAATAATGGAACTAGGATTGCAAAGTCGAGGGTTTAATCTCGATTATGTATTTCCAGAGCGACCTGCTAATCGAAATAAAATTCGCTTAGGAGTTCTCAGCAGTCACTTTATTCCTCAAACAGAAACATTTTCTACTCTGCCATTTTTTGAACATTTAGACAAATCTAAATTTGAAATTATTTTATATGCCAAAAGTACCAGTGAATATCCCCTAGAAAAATATTGTCAAAGTCGTGCCGAGCAATTTATAAAACTACCAGATAACTTGATTAGCCAAGTTGAAACTATTCGTGCTGATGATTTAGATATACTTTTAATTGGTACCAATGTTACTGCTATTACTAATCCTATTACCTTACTTGCTTTGCATCGACTAGCGCGAATTCAAGTAACTTCAACCTCTTCTTGCGTAACAACAGGAATGAGACATATTGATTACTATATTTCGGGAAAATTAACAGAACCCCAAGAGGAAGCTCAACAACAATATCAGGAAAAACTAATTACCTTAAAAGGGGCAGCTCATTGTTTTAATTACTATGCAACTGAACCAGAAAAACCAGTTGTTAAACCAAGTCGAGAAAGTTGGGGAGTAAGCGACAAAAATATTGTATTTGTTTCTGGAGCTAACTTTTATAAAATTATTCCTGAACTGAGAGAAACTTGGGCAAAAATTATTGCTGCTCTGCCAAATTCTGTTCTAGTTTTATATCCCTTTAATCCTAACTGGACTAATAGTTATCAAGCTAGCACTCTTTTTGTTAATGATATGCGTTCCATATTTAACAAATACGGTATTGATAAAAAACGATTAATTGTAATTAAGACATTACCAAGTAGGTCCGATATTAAAGAGTGCTTGAAATTATGTGATGTCTATTTAGATTCTTATCCATTTGCCGGAGTAAATTCTCTCATAGAACCATTAGAAATAGGTATCCCAATAATTACAAAAGATGGGAATTCATTCCGCTCTTTAATGGGTAGTGCATTGTTGCGATCGCTCTCTATTCCTGACCTAATAGCTAACAGCAAAGCAGAATATATTAATCTAGCTATTAAGCTTGCCAATAATTTAGAATTTCGCCAACAAAAGCGACAAGAAATCAAGGAAAAAATGCAGCAAAATTCTTCATTTTTAGACAGTCGTAGTTACTCCGGAGAGATAGGTCAATTATTGCAAGAATTATTCCAAGAATGGAAAAACATTCATTCACCAAAAACTATAGAATCTCAAAATAATAATTCTCTGACTTCTGAATTTATCAATCGTTTAGTAGGTTGTGTAAATCTCTATAAAATTGATCCGACTGACCAATCATTAATCGAAGAATTACGTCAAATTCGTAAACAAATAGCTGATTTTTGGTTAGATGTATCCCCAAAAGAATTAGAAACTATTTATCAAGGCAGAATTAAACAAGCGTATCTAGAATTATTAGCAAGTGGGATTCAAAACGAACCTCAAACAGAAGAAGAAGAGAAATCTCTCAAAGAATTAGCTGATACAAGTATGGGTTTAACTAATCCTAAAGCTATTAATGCACTTTTAGGGGGAATGTTATATTTTCCTCCTGGTAAAATGTTAGTCCGAGATGCTAAAAATCGTTTGCCTCAGTGGTTAATTAATGATTATAAACAGGTATTTGAAAGTAGAGAAGTTGCACAGAAGTTGGAAAAAGCTTTTCAAACTAAGTCGCCTCATTTATCAGAAGATTCTATTGGTAGAGATGTGGAGACAAAACCCCTAAAAGCTGCTGAAGCTCAAACTGAGAAGAATGTAGTTTTAACAGAAAATAAGACAGATAATTTAGATTCTACCAACCAAAAGTTTCTGAATCAATTATTAGGTAGTGTGAATCTTTATTATATAGATCCGTCTGATGAATCTGTTGTTAAATACTTGCGTCAACTGAGAAAAAAAATGGCTGATTTTTGGATAAATTTAGAACCGCAAAAACTAGAAAATTTTTACTTGGGTGAAATGGGTAAAGGTTATCAAACATTACTCAATAGTCAGATTCAAAATGAATCTTTAATAGAACACGAACAGGAATTTTTACAAGAGTTAGCTACCCAACTTTCTCAAGGAATAGAAGCGCCGAAAGCCATAAATTATTTATTAGCTGCAATGTTATATTGTCTTCCACAGCAATTGCGAATAGAAGATATAACTAAATTGCCTCAATGGTTACTCGAAGATTATCAAAAGTTTGCGGGAAATTGAGCATGGTTTTTCAATTAAATTATTCTTCTAAATAGATAGATAAAATTATTTGTGCATTTACTAATCAAGGATATTCCTTTTGCCTCTTCCCTACCTCGTGCAAATATTAAATTAATTCTTTATTTACAGGTATTTATAATTACCGAAAAATCAAGGTACAAAGCCTTCTATTTCAATAGAAAAAAAGTGCTAGGATATCTCCTTATAATTCAATTTCCTCACGGTTTTAACCAGAGGTAATTATCTATTGTCCATTATCCATTAATGAAGCATAGCTAACCTATAAAGTTATGAACAAAATCTCCGGACAGGAATTGTTTATTCTCAGGAAATAGAAAAAATTGGTGGAAATGATGAAATTGAATCCATTGATAAAACTTATTTTTTCAGAAAGACGGAGAAATATTAGCTCAACAAAAACTTAAGTTTAATTATATTAAGCAATGGAAAAAAGAAGAAATTATGGAACAAGTTGGATTTACTTTTGTTAGTTTCCATGAAAGCCAAAAATTTCATGTTGATTGCAAAAAGTTAAACAGATAATCAAATAATTGTATCCATATTCAGTCTTATATAAATTCTCTCTGAAGTTCATCTAATTTTATCTCCCCTAACCCTCCTTTGGCAGGAACTAATACCAATTTGATAAATGTTTACTACAAATATCTAGGGGGATTTTTAGGAGTCAGGAGTTATAAGTCAGGAGTCGTATGGGAATAGTTTCAATACCATTTTTTAGTTCGTAAATCATCTTTTTTATCAAAGGGGCATTTGCTGTAAAATATTTTTATCCCCCTTACTATTCGTAACATTGTTTTGTCAAAATGGTATAATTACTTGCATTATTAAGAATAAACTGTATTCTGATCTAGAAAATTTGCATTTAGTTTTGGAAGATTGGCAATATTTACCCATCCGATGAATCTTTAGTTCAATAGTTGTGTCAAATTCAGAAAATAAATAACTGGTTTATTGATAAAAATTTTTAAATCAAATTATCGTGGTATAGTGACTGAAACTTAACTTATTTATTAGGGACTGCACTTTACTTCTGCAAAATTAACTATGAATAAATATACCAATATCGCTGATTATTACGATAGTTTTACTAATTATTACGATCTTTTGATGACTCAAGGCAATTATGATTATCAAGGAATGGCTAATGCAGTCTATTCTTTGATGAAAGATGGTCAGAAAAAAATACTAGAATTAGGTGTAGGAACAGGATTATTTGCTGAAAAATTATTGCTACTTGCTCCCGAAGCTGAATTTACAGGGGTGGATATTAGTTCATCAATGCTCAACATTGCCAGAAAAAGATTGGGAGAATGGGGAAAATTAGTCGAAGCAGATATCTATGATATGAACCTCCAAGAAAATTTTGATATTGCTGTTTCTAGTAGAGGAGTTTGGGTAATAAGTCAACGAGGCGATCGAACTGACTTAAGAAATCATATTAAGGATATTGATGAGGATATTAAGGGATTGATTAATGTTGCTAAACATTTGTGTCAAGATGGATTATTTCTGTTGAGTGTTCAAGGAGAACATAAAAGTCATCAACAAAATCTCCCTACAGGAATTGTTTATTCTCAGGAAATAGAAAAAATTGCCGAAAATGATGAAATTGAATCCATTGAGAAAAGTTATTTTTTTAAGAAAGATGGGGAAATATTAGCTCAACAAAAACTTAAGTTGAATTACATTAAGCAATGGAAAAAAGAAGAAATTATGGAACAAGCTGGATTTAGTTTTGTTAGTGTCGATGAAAGCCAAAAGTTTCATGTTTATCGCAAAAAATAGGGAATAGGGAGTAGGGAGTAGGGAGTAAGGAAGATGGTTTGGAGAATAGACATCTCCATAAAAGATAGCTGAATGCTTATCTCCAACTTACCCTGGATATTTCTGTTAACATAGTAGAGATTAATTTGAGTAAATTTAATTAAATATTATGAGTGTTGTTGCAGCCAGAAAATATTCAGATCGCTTAATGTTTGCTTCTGATAGTATTCGGGTTTCCGGTCATTTAAAGGAAACTCATCGTGTAACTGGAGACGAACAAGGTAAACTTTTTGAAGTTAATGGTTTAGTTATTGGTAGTGTTGGTTTGATTATGGAATTAAGTTTTATGCAGATTTTTGCCAGAAATCATAAACCAGCAGCGCCAACTGTAGAAGCTGTTTTAGATTTCATTGTTGAGTTTTACACTTGGGCTAAATCTAAAGATGATTCTTTTTCTAAGAGAAATGATTATTTAATTGGAATTGAGGGAGAAATTTTCCGCATTTGCGATAGTTATTTAGTAGAAAAAATCAACGAATTTGCAGCTATTGGTGCTGGAGAACATTTTGCTTTAACAGCAATGTATTTAGATAAAAATCCTCAAGAAGCTGTTGAAATTACTAATGAATTATGTGTTTATTGCTCCCCTCCAGTTAATGTTATTACTAAACAGCTTCATTTTAATGATTAGTTTGGTCTAGGTAAAGTAGGGAAATATGATAAGATTTGCTATTCAGGTAGTCTTATATATCTAGTGATTTATAGTCGAAGTAGGGAACAGGGAAAAGAAAAGGTCTCCAATTCTAGGTTTTAAAAGAATAGTATTTACTTACCTACTTAACTTTTTCGAGCAGATATCACTACTTATAAATCACTACCCCATTTAAACAGATAGATCAAAATTTCACCACTCTACCAAATAATTAGGGTTTGCTGAAAAAGTATTTTTAAGGAGTAGGGGAGTAGGGGAGTAATTTTTTGTCCTTGTCTATCCAAAATGCTAACTTTTTGAGAATTTTCAACTGAAACAGGCGAACTCTTTTCGACCATAAAAAAGCTTAAACCTTTATATGTTAATGCTTTAATATTTGATCGGTAAGCCCTAATTATAAAAAATCTCTAAAACCAATCTTCTTGGTCGTTATTGTGTTTTTTATAAACCTGACCTTTGCGATGAATGTCACGAGTTTTTGCATAGAGCTTTTCTTCAGTAAGTTCCCACTTTGCTAATAGTTTCTCTAAGTCTTCCTGAATATCTTTTGCCCCAGGAAAACCTCGATAACGAATTTTCAATCTTGCCAATTCTGCTAAGTTATAGTCAGTATTTTTTTCTGCTAATAGAATATTAACTATTTGTCTATCTTTATGATATTGGGGGTGCTGTTGTTCTTCTGATTTCATAAAACTAACGAAGAAGTAAGAAGGAATAAGTAATAAGTAATACTGATTTAATAAATGTTTGCTACAAATAGCTAGTGGATTTTTTAGGATTCAGGATAAACGAGTCAATAATCATAATGAATAGCTTCGATACCATTCTGAGTTCATAATTTATTTTTTTAGTCAAAGGTACATCTTCTGTAAAACCTTTTTATCGCCATTATTCTTCCTAACATTCTTTTTTATCGCTTGCTATAATAAGGAAAAAAAAAATTGGCTAAACTACTTTTTTATGACTAAACAAGAAGGAAGAAACAAAAAGGGTAAAAGCAATTTATGAATTGAGAGAAGATAAACAATTACTGCCGAACTACCCTTCCTTAAACCTAGCAGTAATTTTTCATTATTAATTGCTGATAACTGATAACTGATTTAACTCTCTAGATTATGCCACTTTTGAAAATGACTATCTTGATGATTATTTTGAGTATGATTGACTAAACTAGGCTGAATTTCTAGAGCTTTTTCTTGAAAAAAAAATGCCTCATAAAATCTGCCCTCTTGCTCCAAAACCTTGCCTAAATTCCAATAAGCTACTGCTAGATCTGGTTTCATTTTAATTGCTTTTCTATAATTAATCATTGCTGCATCAATTTGCCCTTTTTTATAAAACATACTCGCCAAATTGACAAGAGCTTCAATAAAATTAGGATTAATTTTTATTGCCAATGAATAAGCACGAATAGCAGCATCTATTTTATTTTGTGCTTGCAGGATGTTTCCCAAAGTTTTGTAGACTGGAGCAAAATTTGCCTGTTTTTTTAATGCTTTGTGACAAAGAGTGATCGCTTCTGTAAAATTTCCCTGATTATAATAAGTCTCGGCTAAATTATTAATAGTATAAACATCATTTTGTTCATATTTCCATAACTCTGAGTAATCGTTTTTTACCTGACTTAATTCAGTATAATTTTGAAATTTATTATTCTGTTTAAAAGTTTTTTTATCTTGTAAATTTTGATTCATCTTCTAGAAACTACCTATCTCAAGCAAATTTTCCCCTTTATTTCTTCCTTGTTCCTTCTCCCTTCTTCCTTATAAAAAAGAAACATGAGCACTGACAACTCGCCAACCAACAGAAGTACGCATCCAAGTTTGACTTTGCCTGCCAATTTTTCCAGTTTCTTGACGTTCAAATTCAGTATTTGCTGTAGCAAAATCTTCACCATAAGTTGTAATAACAGTATTCATTAATACTCGCTCTAAATTAACTTTTCCACGTGCTTTTCTAAAAGCTGATATTGCCTTATATCCATACAGATTTTCATTGACTCCATAACGGATAGTATGAGGACTATGCCAAAATAATTCATCTAAAACATCTAAATTATTACTAATTAAAGCAACTTCATATTGCTCAAATGCTGCTGTTACCTCTGCCACAACATCAGGAATATTAATCTCCATTTTTATACCAATTTCATCAACTTAGGCTACACTACTTATCTTATACTGAAACGTGAAATAATTTTCTGAAATTACTGAGTGCGTCAAAGTTTTGAACCTATAAAATCTTACTTTATAACTGTCTTGAGTGCGTCTTACATTCTGTTCGCGAAGCATTTCCGTAGGAAATAGGAATCTCAAAATTAGGCACTCGCTGACTTTTAACTTTTAAGTTCCTTGAAACAGTATAATTATCCTCCTAATCACAGTATTCTAAAAAATTTTCTGGAACTATTTTCAATTCTCCAGATTTAAATCTATCTATCAAAACCCAAAGCGCCGTTTTTTTTCGTTCCTTCTCCCAAAAAGTTAACTCCTTTATTTGATAAAACTTTGGGTCAACAAAATCACATTTATATAATTGAATTAACTCATGTCTTTCCTCTCCATTAAACATAAAAATATTTTCCATACATCCCAAATATTTAATATTAGTCAACTCAGCTTCAATCTCCTCTTTAAACTCTCTCTGTAAAGCATCACGACTATACTCTCCAAAATCAACACCCCCACCCAGAACCCGATAAAAAGTTTTCTGTTTTATAGAATCATAACCTTGAGAAATAAACAAGCGATCGCCATCTCTAATCAATCCCAAAGCTAGCACTCTAATTTTATTCTTTTTATTCATAATTTTCTCATATAAACAAAATAGTATAATACCTTTTTTAAGGATCTATAGCTTGCCATGAGTGAGATTTGTTATAACTACCTTTTTTAAATTTGCAATTAAACCTAATTATACTTCTGCACAAAAGCAAGCTAAGTAACTGGGAAAATTAATTTCCTATTATTTAGTTCTATCTCCTTGATAGGATAAGCTACAGAGACAAATGAGATGTGGAAATAATTTTCATTACTACTTACCGAAAAATTAAGGTTTAAAGCCTCTCATTTCAAGGATAAAAAAAGAAAAAAATTTCCTTTTAACCAATCCTCTTCTTAAAAAGAAGAGGTAATTATTAATTATTAATTGTTAATTGTTAATTGTTAATTGTTAATTGTTAATTGTTGATTATTAATTATTGAAATCTGCTCCTATCTACATAATTCTCTTCTCAATTATTAGTTTATATCAAATTCAACAAAGATAGTTAGAGTGTGGGAGTAAGTAGGAAAGTTGTATGCAAAGTCTTTAGGTCGTAGGGGAGTTGGAAAAACTATTTTCTCCTAGAAACAAAACTAAGGTTGCTTCTAACTACTACAAAAAAATCAATGTAGCAGTATTTTTTGAAACTGGTATTATGTCAGCCATCCAACTGCCTTCTTAGCTAAATTATTTATTCATAATTTACAAGTAAATTGCTGAATATAAAAAAAGGAAAGTACCATTAATTGTCATCATAAAAACCCTGTTCATACTTATTTTCTGGTACAGGCCAATCTTCATTTTGACCGCCAATAATCAGTTTTTCTATCTTGACCAAATCTTCACTTAATTGTTCAAAACTATTCACCAAAATATCAATTGCTAAAGCATCGCTAGTTCCCAAATCAAACCAACAACGACCCCATAATCCTTCATATTCTACATCTCCCATATTGTGCATAACAGCCATCATACTTTGACTAGCCACATCCTGACTATATTCCATATAACTAATCTCTATTCCTACTTCTTGAACTTGTAAATTTTCAGCATTAAACCCACCCAATTTTCCCAATAAAAACCATGAATCAAATAGTTCTTCTATGTAATGCTTTTCTGCCATAGAAGGAACAGTGCTAAACTCTAACCAAATCCACAGATCAAAAGGATTAAATTCGCGAAATTGTACTTCCATAAATATTTAAGTAGTCGTGCCAAATAAATTTCCTAGTTGAGAGAAGCAAATCTGTAGTGCGGGCATCTTGCCTGCTAGTATTGTACCTAACTGAGATGAAATTCACTATAAATTTTATGTAGGTACTTACAATGCCAAAATTTGCTTAGACTTCCTTAGATAGACTTGCAAAAAAACCAGAAAACTAACAAGAATAAATAAAACTTTCTAGCTACAAACCATTGGGTTAAGATATAGCATTCCTCATTTTTTGTGATGTACATTTATTTTTCTTCTTATGTGTTTCCTATTCCCTGTTACTTGTTCCCTAAAACCTAGAGGTTTCTAGCTCACCACTATAAAAATGTCTGATAAATTAATTTTGAGTTTTAAATTTGCGAAGAGTTGGTAATTCTGAAGGTCCCCATAAACCTAAACCATCTCTAATTGCATCTCGCATCGGGTCACAAGGGCGTTTACCATTATCTATATTATTAATATTTTTACACTGTTCAAAAAATATTTGTGCTACCAAGCGTCTTGGCATTTTGTCTGACTTCGCTAAAGCCTTATCAAAATTTTTCCTCGCTTTTTTTCTGATAGATAAATTATTATCTTTATCCCTAGCTTGAGCTACTAAAATTTGTGCTTTTAGGTAGTGTACTTCTGGATTTTCTGGAACTTCTGATAAAGCTTTATCTATATATTTTAAAGCTTTTTTGAGATTATCTAAATCTCGATAAGCGACTGCTAATCCCCGATAAGCTAAATGATGAGGATAAGCTTTTTCTTCTAATGTTTCTATTGCTTTAGCAGGGTCAGAAAATGGCAAATTTACTGCCAACATTAAATCCATATATCCTTTCAGCAAATTTAACTCTGGGTCCGATGAATTTATTCTTTCTGCTGTCTCAAAATGACTGAAAACTTTTCTGAGTTTTTCTAAAGCTTTCGGCGCTCCTTTTAACGTACCTTCAGTAGATATAATATAAGCACCTTCTAGAAAGTAACCTGTTGCAACGTAAATATTACCACGGACGGGATTAATTGCAATTAAATTTTCTGCTACTTCAGTAGTTTTTTGAGCATACAACTTTAGTGATTCCCAATTTTCATCTAAGAAATGTAAGGAAGATATCATGGCATAAACAAGAGGCTCATCTATCTCTTCAGATTCAGCTATTTTCAGATAATCTCTTGCTTCTTTATAATTTCCTGCTTCAAACATAGCTTGAAAAGCTGCTTCAGTTTTTTCTCCTATTTCGATAGGATTTTTTTGCCGAAATGGGTCTCCTGTTGCTGGAGTTACCCAAAAATTTAAACTGACTAAAGTAGCAGTAGAAAAAACTGATATTTGTTTCAATACTGGAAATTTTTGACACAAATTAAATAAGGTTTTTAGCATAAGTTATTTTAAGACTAACTATGATTTTTAATTTCTCAGATTTGTGTTATTATTTTAGCTAAATTATAACTATAATGTTTTTCTTTATTGGTAAAATACACAAGTTTTAGATTTTCAGAAGAAAGAGCAAAAAATACTGTATCTCATAAATATTAATTAATATGAGAACTGCCATCTAAATTCTTTAGACATTACTAAACCAAGAAATAATTTTAACACAAACTATGAATAATTGCTGAGTGTAAATAACAAATAAAGATATTTAATAAACTTAGTGTAGGATGGTTAAAATAACCAGTCAGTTACAAAATCCTCAAAGCCTTATCAATCTATAGTTTTAACTTTTAACTTTTAACTTCTAAATGCTATATCTCAAAAATTTGTATTATCATCCACCAGCTAGTACCACTCCTATCCTCAACAATATTAATATGGAACTAGCACCTCAACAAATGGGCTTAATTATTGGTCGTAGTGGTTCCGGCAAAAGTACATTATTAGAAATATTAGCTGGTTTAGCTCAATGTTCCAAAGGAGAAATATACTGGCGAGAACAAAAATTAACTTCCGAACATTTACAACAACTGGGTGGTTTAGTATTTCAATTTCCAGAAAGGCATTTTTGTGGCGCTACTATTCTAGAAGAATTACGGTTAGGTCATCCAGAATTACGGCCAGAACAAATATCTTTTGCCTTGGAAGAAGTAGGACTTCAGGACTTACCATTCAGCGCCTCGCCCCAAGCATTAAGTGGTGGCCAGCAACGTCGTCTTGCCTTGGCAGTACAATTAATTAGACAGCCTCATTTATTGATGTTAGATGAACCAACCGCTGGATTAGATTGGTCAATACGGAAGCAATTGGTAAATTTATTAGCTAAATTGAAAAATCATTGGAGTTTATTGGTTGTCACCCATGATTCGAGTGACCTTTTACCCATCGCTGATAAATGTTGGACTTTAGATAAAGGAAATTTGGAAAAGTCATAGGAAAATAACATCATATCTTTTCCTAAATAACAACAACTTCCTAAAATATAGGGTATTAAATTTGTGACTGAAACTGTATATATCGAAACCAGTATAATTGGCTATCTAACTATCAGATCGAGTAATAACTTAATCCTAATGGCTAATCGAAAAATTACTATTGATTGGTGGGAAAAATGCCGGAGTCAGTTCACACTTTACATCTCTCAGATAGTTTTAGATGAAGTAGCTTTATGAGATGCCGAAATAGCTACTAAGCGACTGGAAATTTTGCAAGATTTTCCCTTACTTGGATTAAGTTTAATGGTAGAAAACTTAGCCAAACAATTTTTGAGTCTCAGCAACCTTCCCCCTAAAGCTGCTAATGATGCCTTACATATTGCCCTGGCTACAGTCTATGGTTTAGATTACCTTTTAACATGGAATTGTAAGCACATTGCTAATGCCCAGATTCAGAAAAAATTAGGACAAATTAGCCGGGAATTTGGATATCCTCTACCAACTATTTGTACACCTTTGGAGCTAACAGGAGATTAAATAAATATGTGGGATAATGAAGTATTAGCAGAAATTTATAAATACCGAGAAGAATATGCTAAATCTTTTAATTATAACTTACACGCTATGGTTGAAGATTTAGAAAAAAAACAAGCTGCTAGTGGCAGACAAATCATTTCTACACCAATCAAACCTACTCAACAAAAAAACAAATCTTTAGTTGAAACTTAAAATTATGTACAGTAGTGAAACCCAGCAAAACTTTACTATAATATCGACTCTTATCTTTAAAATACTGAATAACAGCGATGCTACCGAATTTGATATTAAACGTAAATTTTATTTAGATTAAAAACTATGAATAATCTCAAATCTGAAGCTCAATTTGCCGTTTGTATTCAAAATAAAGATTATCCTGCTTCTTTGGAATTACATAAAATTTATGTGGTTTTAACTGATGAAGAGTCAATAAAAGATGGCGATTTAAGAATAGTTGATGAAAGTGGAGAAGATTATCTTTATCCTGCCGATTATTTTGTAATAATTGAATTACCAAAAGTTGTTCAAGGTTCTGTTTTAACTATTGCTTAATAGCGATCGCTACCTCAAAACTCTCAAAAATTACTACTCTCTAATAGTATTTATTATTACTTTTCCTCAGTTTCCATTTCTTTAATTAAATCTGATTTTTTAATAATATAAGATTTAAGTTTTGGTCTCTTAGAAGGGTTTTTTCATGTGGATAAATATCAATTGTCAAAAAGTATAGTAGGGTATGTTAATGAAATGTAACCCACCGCCTACTCCAAATTTTTCGGTGCGTTACTCTCACTCAGAGAGTTTGGTGTAAGCTTAACCACCTTCGAGGATTGCCCAAAACAAAAGTTGACTTTTTAAACAAAATGGAAGATAATTAAATATATAGATTAAATACATTCATCTAAAACTTTTTTTAAATACCTATATATGAAAAAACCATGCTAGAGAATCTAATCAAGTTTTTTGTCTATGAGACAAAAGGACATATTACAAAAATACAGTTAGTTAAGTTCTTATATCTCGCCGATCTTTACTCCGTCAAGTGGACAGGAAAACAACTAACTGAATTAGATTGGTATTATTATAAACACGGTCCGTGGCATGAAGATATAGATATGGCTCTAGAGCGCATGAATGGTAAAGAGATTTGTCAAGAATTAGAAGGACGGGTAAAATTTATTAAACTTGGTGTGGAAGCAGGAAAAACAGAGGACTTAAACTTACCTAGAAGTCTAATGTTAATGCTAGATAATATTAGGAGAGAATGGGCAGGTTCAGGTTCAGATAAACTTAATCAATTACTAGAATATGTTTATGAAACTGCTCCAATGGTAGCGGTGAAATGTACTTATGAACCAGAAGAAAAAGTTAAGCTTAACTTGCAAAAAGAAAGAGAAAAGCTAAATGAGGAGTTAGGACTTTAAAGTGGTTGAACAAAAAAACCAAACACCTAGAAAGGGTTGGATTTATATTATCGATCCCCAAAAAGTTTATTTGACTTGCAAATTAGGCCACACTTATTCATATAATATAGAACCTCTCGATTATGTTGAATGCCATCACCCATCTTGCAAACATACAGTGAATCCTAGCAGGGTTTTAAGAGGTAAACATCCCTATATTGTTTTGACAAGCGAAAAATTTTTAGATCAATCTGGATATATAAAAACTTTTAATGCTATTCCTTTAACTTCTCAAAAGACATATAAAGGTCTACCAACAGCCTATCCAATTAACCCAACAGCTAAAAATTGTTTAGACAAAAAATCTTTTGCCCTTGTTCATCAGATATGTACTATTGATGCTAATTACTTTAAAGATAGAGAAGGAAAATGGAAAAAACGGGTTGGACAACTAGACAAAGAAGATAGAGAAGAAATAGGAAAACGTCTAACAGACCTTTTTGATTTAGAACCAGATGATTGGTTTACTAAAAATGCGTCTCCTGAACTTTTGATTAAGATCATGTACAAAATACCAGAAAATGAAAGACACTTGGCTATAGAAAGACTGATAGATGAATTTACTTCTTAAATAAATCTACTTATTACTGTTACTAACCTCTAATAAATTTCAGTTCTTCAACACTTAACTAACATATACTTTTAACTTTTTTCCTCCGGCAATAAATCAACCTCATAAACCACCTTTCCCTCAATATTTCTCAACGTCACAGTCATTACCTCCGTACCTCCATCAATTTTCACCGTGCCAAAAAATTGTAAACCCTTACTCGGAGGAAAATTTATCACCTTATCCTCAACCTTAACACTTTGATACTTCACCACAGGACCAAAAGTATTATCTAACTCATTTGGACCAAAAGTTCCCGAATTTAAAGGTCCACTTACAAATTCCCAAAATGGTTTAAAATCTTGAAACTGAGCCAAATTCGGATCGTAATAATGAGCCGCAGCATAATGAACATCTGCCGTCAACCACACCACATTCTTAATATCCTTTCCTTTGATAAACCGCAATAACTCCGCCATCTCCAACTCTCTACCCAATGGCACCCCATCTCCATTAGCCAAATTTTCCGCAGCACTATCCCCATCCGGTACAACCAAACCCAAAGGCATATCACTACCAATAACCTTCCAAGTAGCCTGAGAATTAACCAACCTTCCCTTCAACCATTCTATTTGCTGACTTCCCAGAAATTCCGTTTCCTCACTGCGACTTGTTTGACGATTTTCCGTATTAGGTCCCCGATAACTCCGCATATCCAACATCATAATATCCAATAAAGGCCCGTAACTGAACGAGCGATAAATTCTTTCCGGATCATGCCCATTAATACCGATGGGAGTATATTCCAAAAAAGCTCGTTTTGCCCTAGCTGCCAAAAGCGCAACACTCTTAACCTTGTAGCGGTCATCATCCAATAACTTCTCAGTCGGATACCAATTATTTGTAGTTTCGTGGTCATCCCATTGCACTATCTGAGGCACCTCAGCATTAAAACGACGAAAATTTTCATCCAGTAAATTATAGATATAATTACCCCGAAACTCCGGCAAAGTTTCTGCCACCTTAGACTTTTCCGGTGTAGTTAAATTTCGCCAAATAGTACCATCATCCAACTCAACCTCAGATTTTATCGGACCATCAGCATAGATATAATCCCCACAATGGATAAAAAAATCTGGATTAAATTTTCTAATAGTTTCATAAATTTTCATACCTCCCCATTCTACATTAATACCCCAACCTTGACCCGCCGTATCTCCAGACCAAGCAAACAAAATATCCTGCCCTGGTTTTGGCACAGTGCGAAATTTACCAATCACTGGAACGCTATAAATGTTAATATCTGACAAATCTTGGAAACTGACACGATAGAATATCTGCTCCGAAGCAGGTAAACCAGAAAGATTAACTCTGGCCGTAAAATCTGTAGTTTCTAGAGCAGCAGACCCAATAATTTTCTCAGCATTTTGGAAAGACTCGTTAGTGGCATATTCCACCATCATTCGAGCTGGGCGATCGCTCCGACTCCAAATTACTCCTGTTCCTTCAGCAGAAATATCTCCACTAGCAACTCCATAGGGAATTTGAGGACGCATCTTCTCTGAAGTAATAATTGCTGGTCCAGATAATTGCTCTGTTTTTGACTTAAGTATTAACTTACTTGTAATTAACCCACTGCCAACCAAAGCAGAGGTAAGTAAAAATTGACGACGGTTAACCATTTCTATAGCAGTTGAAGTGAAGTATAGTTGACGATAGTTAGATTACAAATATTTTTAAAAGAAAGAAGCTAATAGCTAAGTTTTAATATCTATGGTACAGATTTACTGTAGTGCTAATTTCTGTGATATACTCCCAGAGCTTATGGCGGTAACAATAAGCTAGTAGGCTTCTCAACTCACTATCTAAATATTAACTATAACTATATAAAGGGGAATAATTTGATATGGAATGGCACATCACAGACGCCCAAAGCTTAGGAATTATTGACAGGGAAATTGGCCCTCATGCTTTATCTCCCGCAGAGTATGAGATAGTTCGACGGGTAATATATGCTACGGCAGACTTTGAATATAAGTCTCTGATTAGTTTTTCTGAACACGCTTTACAGTCTGGAGCTGCTGCTTTGGCAGCTCGTACAACTATTGTGGTAGATGTGCCAATGGTGCAAGTAGGTATTACCTCAGTTATTCAAAGTACCTTCGCTAACCCTGTTTACTGTTCAATGGATGCGATAACTAGACCTCAGAAGGAAAAAACTAACGCTGCTTGGGGAATTGAAACTTTAGCTAGACGTTATCCAGAGGGTATTTTTGTTATTGGTCAGGCTCAAACAGCTCTGTCTGCAATTGTTGATTTAATTGAAGCAGAAGAAATTAGACCTGCTTTAGTTATTGGCACTCCTTCTGGTTTTGTGGGGGTGGATGTAGCTAAGTCACGTTTGTATGATTCGATGATTCCTCATATTAGAATTGATGGCCGTAAGGGTAGTGCTGTGGTAGCAGTTGCTATTATTAATGGTTTAGTAGACTTGGCTTGGCAGGCTTATGGTAAACAAGGCCAAGGTAATTAGAGTCTACGGAAAAAGGTTTTGGTAAGGATAGGCAACAGGTAAGAGTGTTTTTGAGGTTTAAGTTGAGTGAAATCTTCCAGCATAAGAGTTTAACTTCTGTTTTAGGATTTTATTATTCCTGATTGTGGAACGTCCTAAAATTAATACCCTCAAATTAAAGCCCTATAGCATTTCACTTTAAATATGTCACAAATAGTTTCATACCTATTATGTGAAATAATCGTTTGAAATTACTTATATTATGTCCAGATAAACACTAATCGTCAAGTCATTGCAACTGGAACGGAGTGGAAGGAAGCAATCTCATGAGTTTTAGATATTTCTTCTTATATCTAATAGACCTCTCCGGAAAAGAGGGAGTAGGGAGTAGGGGGGAAAGAATTAATGATTTATGAACGATAATTGATTTGATTTTTAATTATCACCAGATGTCTAATGATAACTATTTAACCGGACATAATATGAGAGTAAAAGTTTTCAGGTTGTACAATCTCAATTCATGACTTTTGAATACATGAATTCTGTGAAACGGTATAGAATTAATGCCCTATAATTAATAACTGTAACTTTAAGTCTGGGTAGTAGTCAATAAAATTCTATATTACTTGGTTGGCGTTGTTTATTTTTCCTGCGAGATGAGCGCACCTGATTAATTACCTCGATAAACTCATCTCTTCTGAGGTATGGATAATCACTAACCCATAAATTTACAGTGGGAAGATAAACATCTGAATATTTAGCAATTTTTTCTAAATCTTGTTGATAAGACATTACCAACATTACAGCTACCTGACCTCTAGAAATACCTTGATGATAACGACGTAGAGGAGCTTGCATTTCAACTGTAAATCCTGTTTTATCCCCCAATTCTAAATTTATTCGTTGCTCTAAATTTTCTACTATTATTAATTCCCCTTTTTTATTAACTTTTTCTTCTTGACCGACTACTTCTTCAGTAAGATATACATCAATAACTTTTCCCTGCCATAGACCACTATATGGATAGCGTCTAAATTCTGCATTGCGAAAACTAGCTAATAAAATAGGTCCCCACAACCAATAAAGACCTGCCGTAATACCAACCAATAAAAATAAAGGGTCACCATCATCATGAACAAATACATTAATTAAAACAATCGTCAAAACTGAGATAGCAGAAATTAAAGCTCGTTTTAAAATATCAGATAATCTGCCCCAATAATATTGATATTGATCGCTTGTAGCTACAATAGGAATTAATTGTTCAAATATTTTACGAGTTAAAGGAACTAGCATTTATGAGTTTAAAATTTGAGATTAATTGATTTATATTTAATTTATAATATTTTTCAGACGGATGAGTTACAATAACAATCCTAGAAAGTAACCCAAAATTAGAGAAATCAAAAACCACTCTAACTGATAGCTGATTCATTAATGGATAATGGATAATGAATAATTACCTCTGCTTAAAACCATCAGATATGTATAAGGAAATATCCTAGCACTTTTTTTTCCCTGGAAAGCCTCTCCTTTGAAGGGTGAATAATTAATTATTAATTATTAATAATTCCTATATATTCTTGAGGTGAGACAGGTTTTATTTTTTTGATGATTCATGGTATGATTATAATTATTTATATTATATGATGGAATACCCTATGCAAAAATTTATCCCACCAATTATCAGTAGTATAATTCTGGCATTGTGGATAAGTGGGATTGCAATCCTCTCTGTTCAGAATGCTACCTCAATATCTTTAAAGTTTATTGGTTTCCAGTCCATTCAGCTCCCTGTAGGAGTTATCTTGTCTTTTAGTGTTGGTATCGGACTTATAATTAGTTCCATTCTACTGCCCCCACTTTTTAATCTTGGACAGATGAAAGAGCGTCAAGAAGATTTTTGATTTTATCTGAGAAAACAAAGTTTTCCTGGTTTTAAGTTTTAGTATTTTCCCCTGGTTACCCTTGAAGGACAAAGCAAAATTAGTTTACCTCAAGATTTATGCTTTATCCCAATCACGCATTTTTCTCCAAGCTCAAGTCTCTTTTTAGTTTTATTGTTACTCCACAGATTTAAAGTGAGGCAGGTAAATTTATTTATAGTAGCAAATTGCCCTTCTAAAGGGCAATATTGATTTACCTAATTCTGACTCTCACTTGACCAAAAGCGCAGGTCTGGAAGTAAAGCGATCATAAGTTTTCATTATAACTTGTAAACTTGACCATCAATCAGTAGTCGAGTAATTCCTTTAGCTTGCAAATAAAGTGTAGTTTTTTGCAACATTCTACCATCAGGAACTTTCAGCACCCTTTGATTATGGGCAGAAAATCTATGAGCTACTCGGTGATTATCAAAAACTGGTAAAGTTTTCTCCTGAGACTCTTCCACAGGTATTTGTCCTAATTCCCCAAAAGCTATCAAAGGTTTAGTAACTAACTCTGTAAATTTATCTACTACTAAATAACAAGTTTTTGGCAAGACGGACTCCGTGAGAGTATAAATTTTAACTTCAGAGTTACTAGAATTGTGGATAGGAATAGATAGATTATAAGAGCTGTCTACATCTTCTTCTACATCAAACTTATCCTCATCATCAAACTCCCCATCAAAATCTTCTAAATCATCGTTCTCAAAATCATCTAAATTTTGGGGTTGCTCTCGTAAATCTGCGGCTAAAATCTCTTCTATTTCTTTTTTGGTAGGGGGGTAATTACTCTCAAATGTATCGTTTAATTTATGATTTTCTTGAGGAGCTAAAGATAATTTAGGGCTTTCTGTCAGTTGCTCAGTTTCATTATCATTAGATGAAGAAGAACGTCGGCGTCGTCTTTTTACTACCCCATCTGCTTCACTTTCCTTATCGTCTGATTCAGAAGGATCTAAACTTTCCCTAGCTGCTGATTCATCTAAGTCGTTAGTATCGTAATCTATATTTTTTGAGGAACGAGATGGACGCTTTTGCTTCTGTTGAACTAGGTCTTTATATTCATCTTCTGGTATGCTACTTTGTAATAACCGTCTAATTGTAGAACTACTCACTCCATAGCGGTCTGCTAGAGTAATAGTATTCTCTTCTGTAGTTTGATACAGTTCAACAATTTCTAATTTTTCTGAATCTGACAGTTTTGTAGGTGTCATACCACCTTCCCTAAAAAATATTTAATTAATTTATCTGCTATACTCTAGCTTAAGACTAATATATATAAAATATTAATATGATATTTGAGTATACATTAAATTTAATACTAAAGTTTGTTTAACCTTAAGTAATTTAGGAAATATTTCAGCTTTTCTGATTTGGTGTTAAGAATCACCATATTTAAGCCAAACAAATAACTCCATACCTTACTTTCTTTTTAATTATTATGGTATGTTGGTATTAAAACGATAAAATAATTAATAATAATTTTATTTCTTTGATTTATTTCTAAAAGCCCGTGACGAGGATTGAACTCGTGACCTCACCCTTACCAAGGGTGTGCTCTACCACTGAGCCACACGGGCGTTTTTATTTCAATCCTTTTAATTTTAGTGAGTGGGCCGAGCTGGATTTGAACCAGCGTAGGCGTAGCCAGCGGATTTACAGTCCGCCCCCATTAACCACTCGGGCATCGACCCTTGCAACTCACATTTATACATAATAACACAAAAAATTTTTATTGCAATAGTTTTGTGAAAAAAAATTATTTAGGGTTTGCTGAAAAAGTCTTATGGGTGTGAGTAGGAGTCAGGAGTCAGGAGTCAGGAGTCAGGATAAATGGGAATGACATGAGGATGTAGTTGGAAGAATTGTCCCTCAATTTTTCTGCCCTTGCCTACTCAAAATCCTCACCTGTGTGAGCTTAAGGGAGAACAAAGCTTGTACTTTTTTTTGCATATGCAAAGGCTAAAGCTTTTAGATTGAATCAGCAAGCCCTATTTACTGATTATAAAGTTCAACCTACAATCCTGCTACCAGTCTCTTGCAATGAATGTAGTCGGTGATAAATACCCTCTTGGCGCAATAAGTCCTCATGGCTACCCACTTCAACAATTCTACCTTGGTCAAGTACCACAATTTTATCGGCCTCCCGTACTGTACTAAGTCTGTGAGCAATAATAATGGTGGTGCGAGTCCCAAAAATATCGTGCATTGCTAACTGAATAGCTCGCTCACTTTCATAGTCTAAACTAGAAGTTGCCTCATCAAAAATTAGTATATCTGGGTCTACTAACAAAGCTCTAGCTATTCCTATACGTTGTCGTTGACCGCCGGATAATCGCATTCCTCTTTCACCCACAACTGTATAGTAACCTTGAGGCATTTGTTGAATAAATTCATCAGCTTTAGCAATTTTACAAGCTTCTTTAACTTGCTCAAAAGTGGCTTGAGGATTACCGTAAGTTAGGTTGCTTAATAAAGTGCCGTTGAATATATCTACCTCTTGATGAACAATCGCTAATCGACGTCGATAACCTGTAATATCAAGAGTATTAATATCTTCTCCATCGATTAAAATTTTGCCTTTATTTGGTGAAAAATATCTAAATAGTAATTTAACTAAAGTAGATTTTCCTGAGCCAGATTTTCCGACTAAAGCAATAGTTTGACAAGGTGTAATTAAAAGGTTTATATCTTTTAAAACTGGCTTGTTGGGATTGTAACCAAAGCTCAATTTTTCAAACTCAACTTTGCCTGTGAATTTGTAGGGATTAATATCTGTCGATTCTGTTGATTTGCCAATTAATTCTGTTAAATTGGCAGCATCAGAGCCTATAGGTAACTCCATAAATTCATGGAAACGAATCATGGAAGCATAGCGACGGACGAATTCTTCAGTTAAATGACTGATGGGAGTTATTTCTGCATAAGCCATACTAGCTAAAGTGTATATTGTCACAAAATATCCTAGAGATATTTCACCAGACAATGTTGCAAATAATGTCAAACCTAGAATGAAGAATAGGCAAAATTCAACAATACTTATCTGATACATGGATAGCCAGACATAGCTTTTATGAATTTTACCTATAATAATTTTGAGGGCGCGGTTAATTCGAGTAGTTTGCCTTTGCAATTCTTTAGTTTCTGTCGCAAATGCTTTGACTGTTTTTATATTGGTAATAATTTCTGAATTGTGACTTTCTGTGTTTTCTTCATATTTATCAAAAGCGATTTCTATTTTTGCAATATATTGAAGGCTTTTGAGAGTAAAACTCAGGATAAAAATAAATGAAGCAAGGAATAAAAGAGCAATTCGTGATTCTATTAAAAAGATGACAATAAAAATGCCGAATACCCGCACTAATTTGGGGATTAAAATACCTGCAATTTCTGGGTAAGTCCAGGTGTGGTTTAAGACTCCTTTAGAAATACGGTTGGCGATACGTCCTGCGTTATTTTCGTCGTAGAATTCTAGGGGTAGGGTGAGAATTTTTTGGATGGCTTTTTGGAAATGGTCTCGACGTGCTTTGAGGGGAACTACCCAATGATACCAGTGGCCGAGCCAAGCTAGACTTGGACCTTTAGTGATGCTGACTAAAAATATTAGTCCTAATGGCACTGATAGGGATAATAGTTGATTAGTGGGTAATCGGGTTAAGTTGGCAATTGCCCCAATGAATTGTTCCATTGGCCAGTCTGTGGAACGGCCTGAGAGTACGTTCAAAATCTGGCCGATGGCATAAGGAACTATGAGGTCTGTTAGTTCTAGGGCGCTTGATACTCCAATGCTGAGGATGGAAAGTGGCAAGTATGCCTGGTAGTATTTAATGAGATCCCTGAAAGTTGCCATAATTCTATTTCAATTTTATAACCACAGCTATTTATATTAATACATAAATACTACTTTTGTAATATAAGATGGGAAATTTCCCTATTTAGATTTTGGATGATAAAACTAGATCGTTATAGTTAAGCAGTTGCGATCGCCACAGTAAGTTTATAGCAGAAGGCAGAGAGAGGGTATAGCTCAAGTCAAAAGTCAAAAGTCAAAAGTCAAAGGTGAAAAGTTATCTCTAATTGGGTTTTCTGTGCTGAAAAGCTAGATATATTTAAGTTTGAGACTTTTGTTATGTTGGGTAGCTTTATTTACTAGATAAATCTCAGTTAAGAATTATAAGTATAGAATTTCTCAAGTTACTGAGATACAGTTGTTTTTCTTTTTTTCTATTTACCCGAATTACTACTCTGTACGGATATTGCATACAACTTCCCTACGTACTCTGTAAAACAATTGAAATAATTATGATTGATATTTATTGTGAACGTGTACAACCTGGTTTATGGGATGAACCAATAAATGCTATTAGCAACTTCGCTTTTTTTATTGCAGCATGGTCAAGTTGGCGTTTAGCACAGAGTTTAAATGTGAAATTTTTAGATGTCAAACTGTTAATTTATTTAATGGTAGCTATTGGTATTGGTAGTAGTTTATTTCACACTTATGCTACAGGTTGGGCATTGTTAATGGATGTCATACCTATAACTATGTTTCAAATATTTTATTTGTGGGTTTATAACCGTAGGGTGATGAAATTAGAATCTATAATATCTATGATTTTAATTATAGTTTTGGTAATTTCTAGTTTAGCAACTCTGCCACTAAAAGTACTGAATGGTTCTTTTAGTTATGCACCAGCTTTGATTTATTTATTAGGATTAGGAATTTATCATTTTCAAGCACAAAAGCAAATTATTAGGATTAGGAATTTATCATTTTCAAGCACAAAAGCAAAGTAAATTTTTACTTTTAGCAGGAGTAGGTATATTTTTAATAGCTCTATTTTTCCGAACAATAGACCAATATATTTGTGCGATATTTCCTATCGGCACTCATTTCTTGTGGCATATATTTAATGGATTTATGCTTTACATTGTTTACCAATGTCTAATAATTGATTAATTACCTGTGTAAAAGCCTGAGTTGCATTAGTACCTGTTCCTGAAATCTATGTATTTTATATTAATGAAAACTGCTATAACAGCGGGACTTGCACAACTAAATTAGAAAAGCTGATTCAATATCTTTTTGTGTTCTTCAACAATATTTTCGGGAATATAATCAAATACTTGAATTTTTTCTCCTTCTTGATTTTCTGAAGGAAGGGAAGAATTTGCAGTACATAAAAATACTAACCCCACCGACCAACCAAAACCCCGTTGTTTTACTTCACTAGGATATTCTAAATATCCTAATAACTTTTGTTTTGTAACTGTAATACTCAACTCTTCTTCAGCAATTCTCTGAATAGCATCCTCAATATATTCTTGATAAAAAACTGTACCTCCAGGAATATGCCATAGATTATTCCAAGCAGCATCTTTTCTAAGAGTTAGTACCACACCTGCTTCAATTTTCACAACTACTTCTACAACAAGTCTGGGAACTTGAGAATATAAAAATTTGAACTCTTCTGGAGAAAAAGGTTTTTTGCGAGTCATTTAATTTTATCTACCTGTGTATCTAGCAACTAGCATTTAGCTTTGTATTTCATATAATTTCAACAGACAAAAACTGGCATGAAACCATAAAACTTGGAATCTGCCAGCCTCAAAATAAGAGTCATTTCAGTTATCAGTTATCAGTACAGACAGTTGAAACCGGAGGCTTTAAATCCGGAATTTTCTTTTTTATCCCCTGGAAAGGGTAGAAGCTTAAAACCTTATTTCTTGGTCAAGAATTAATATTAATTTGATCAGGAAATTACAAAATTAATTAGGGTTTGCTGAATAAATGAAAACAGTCTTAGAGAGAGGAAATATAGGGAAAGGGGAAAGTAAGTGTTGAATCAACTTTTTGGGAGTTTCTTACTCCCCACACTCCCCACACTTCCCACCCTCTGTTTTTTCACCTAATTAGCAGGTGTCAAAATAATTACTGTGCGCTGGTTTACATCAGCAGCGGGATCGGTATTAGGAAGTGGTTGAGAATAACCTACTCCTTCGCCAACAACCTGATAAGGTAAATTCTGCCCTTTTAAATATTCAACCACCGCATTTGCTCGGTCTTGGGAAATTAGTTGATTTAACTGAGCATCACCAACCCTAGATGTATGACCTTCAACTTTAATGGCAACTTTATTAGGATCGTATTCCTTAATTTCTGAGATGAGACTATTTATAGTTTGCTCTGCTGTGAAAGGTAATTCAACTTCATTAAAACCAAATTTGACTTGACCTAGAGTTTTTGGTTGAGTCAAAGATTTTCCTTGTGACTGAGATGTTGTCGTTATGTCTGTTGTAGTAGTGGGAGTCTCAGGTTCAGGTTGTAATGTAGCAGTTGATTGTATAGTTTCGGTGTTAGTAGTAGTTTCTGTTGTATCAGTAGTGGGTTGTTCGCTAGAGGTTGTTGTTTCTGTTGTATCAGTAGTGGGTTGTTCGCTAGAGGTCGTTGTTTCTGTTGTATCAGTAGTGGGTTGTTCGCTAGAGGTCGTTATTTCTGTATTTACCTCTGACTTTTGATCTGTCGTTGCACCAATTATTGTCTCCGTGTCTTCTGTTTCTGTGGTTGTAGTTGAAGAGTCTGGTTCAGTATTAGTTGTAGTTGTCTCAGTTTCTAGCGTTTCTGTTACTTGAATTTCTTCTGTTTGAGAATCTGCATTTTCCGAATCTACATTTTCAGTTAATTGAACATCAATAGTGGGGCGTTTAAAAGCGTTAGGACCAGCAAAAGCCCAAGCGCAAATAATCATAAAGCCCATACACCCTGCTAAAATTGTAGGACCTAAAACTTGTTGGTTATCTATTTTGTTTTCTGCGCTCATATCTAAAATATAGCTCCAAACTAGGTTGGTATTATTACTTTTATTGAACTAATCTGACGATCTAATGATCGAGGTTGATAGAATCTCTCAATAAACCAAATTTTAGTAATGGTTATGATATTAAGATTCTTGCCCTTATTTATAACAGGATTTTATGAGAAAGGATATAAAGTGTAACGTATTTTTCCGAAGTTCTTTATATTCCATTGAATTTGGCTCTGCTGAAACAGTAGAATGCTATTCTTTTTCACAGAAGTCACCCATCCAAAAGTCAAAAGTCATGCATCAGGATTTTATAGACTAAAAACTTTGACGTTACAGTAATTTCCGGGAATTATTTCACATCCAAAGTTTGAAAGTATTTGTGACATCTTGAAAGTGAATTGGTATGGAAATTTAATTTTCTCACTGAGGAAGTGGAAGATTAATAATTCTGTATAATGATTAGATTTTAATTGGAAATTTTTTAATAAACCGACAACTATTGTATCCTGGGAATAGTTAGAGGCGTTCCTGTGGAACGTCTCTAGAAAGTTTTGATTAGTATTAATTAACCAACTGTATAAGCGGTACTAAGTCCCCACAAAAGGAGAAAGACTATACCACCTAAGATAAGAATCGCAGAAATAGCGATCGCGCTGGGAGTATCTGCTCCCTTAAATTTCATTATTCCACGGTCGAGGTCAGACATGATATTTATCTCCTAAATTCTGCTTTTTATTTTAGCTGATAATTTCGAGAAATATGTCTATGCTGTTACTGTATTTTCTAATACTTCTGTGGCGAATTTGTCTCGAATTTTAAAATAATAATAAAGATTGGCAATGGTCATTTCAGTTATCAGTTATCAGTTATCAGTTATCAGTTATCAGTGGTCATATTTGAGGCGGTTATTAGATAATTCCAGGGTTTTGTAATTTGTGTTAATAGTTCTTTGACTGATATAAGACTCAAATTGTTTCCTTAATTCTGGTTTGATTAAAAATTCTATTTGGTCGTGCAAGCATAGGAGATGAAATTTTGGTTTTAACTCTTCATAGAATTGTTCTTCTGGCGTTTCTGTATCGAACAATTTGTAGCAGATACGAAACAGGAAACTGAAGAAATTGTTCAGATGGTAGTAGATATTGAATATCAACAAGTAGACGTTCATAAATTATCTCAAGATATTACTTTACTCAGGGAAAAGTTGGAGGAATTTTCTCATCTGGAAAGTAATTCTTTAGAGCTTGAGGAAAAGGTCGCTAAATTATCAGCTCAGATATTATACTTGCAGCAAGAAAGGTCGAATATATGAGTTGGTTTAGAGCCGTTGTTTCGTCGAGTTGGAGTCTTGTTTTAGCAATAATACCTTCTATACTTAATTGGTATATAGATAATCCCAATATTTTTTTGATTCTTCTGTGCTTAGTTTTAGCATCACCATTTTTATTAACAAGCTTGGTAATTTTTTTCTGGAGCTATTTTTCTATAAAAGCGGAAATAGTTTGAAACCCTAACTTGAGATTAATTAAATCCCCTGGAATATGTTCTGCCATCGATTTTAGAAAGTCAATTTCTCGCACATCAGTTAATCCCCCTAGTTGCACTTCATCAGTTAATAACCAAGCTATTTCTGATTTAACCGCATCCAAAGAATCTTGAATTTTTCCATCTATAAATAAGAATTGTTTGGATAAATCTGTTCTGACAATCAGTTAATAACCAAGCTATTTCTGATTTAACCGCATCCAAAGAATCTTGAATTTTTCCATCTATAAATAAGAATTGTTTGGATAAATCTGTTCTGACAATATGTAGATAACGACTGTAAGCTTCCGTATATGAACCCAATCTATTTCTATCTTTTTTGATTTGCTCTACAGACTTAGGGATAGATGGCAGTTTCTGGCAATTTTCTATAACTTCATTGACTTCTTTTCGGAAAGTCTCATCTGTTTTATCGCTTGCCAACTCAATAGTTTCTAAATATGGCTGTAAAGTATTAGTTAATCTATCCCAAAATTGCTTAAACGACTTCTGAAAAAGTCTTTTATCTCCAGCATATTGTTGTAGAGCAGAACTGGCTTTTTCTAACTCAACTTGCAAATTTTTACTTAACTAAATCAACTTATTTTCAAAAGTTAGGGCATATTTATGGTCTAACAGAGACCTACATCAGAATCTTTATCCCAATAATCTCCTCCAGGGTTAGGTTTTCGCATAAATAAAGCAAAGTCTACATCTTCACTCAAAACTTTAATCATTCGCTCTACATCTCCTACCCCTGTATCACCTAAACCAGGCAAATCTACTACTGCTATTTGACCAATATCTGAGTGGGGAAACTGAGATTCAATTTCTACTTTTTTGACAGCTAAATAATTGTAATAAACTTGTTTACCTTTAACATCATCTTGGGCAACATATTCTCTAATTTTTTCCATTCCCCAGGAAAAAATTGGTTTGCACTCTAACAAACCTTTGTATTTAGGATGATGTTCTCTATAAGGCTTCAAATATTCATATTTTGCTTGGTCTACTTTACTAGCAACATTGTTTGGTAATGGAGGTAAACCTTTGTTAATAAAATCGTCAAAATTTTCTGGTGTTGTTCCTAATGATAAGTCTTCATAGTAAAGCTTAATAACTTCTTCGAGTAAACTTTGTGGAGAGTGAGGGTAGACTTTTCCTGTCGTTAATTATGCTTCTAATTGATGATAAATAATACTCATAACTCCCGTACAATGTTGTCCGCTACCATCAGGAATTTCATTGCGACTTAATCCGGTTAAAGTCTGTAAAAATTTGCTTTTGCCTTGTCTTGGTTTACCAACCACACCAATATTTAGAGTTTGACGAGAAAAGCGTGCTTTGAGTTTACTAATTGTCGTTAAATTCTTAGATTTTAAAACAGAGTGATCGCTCCGAATTTTCGCACCTCAAAATTAGCATAATTATCAATCAAACTAACCGTTGCATTAACCAGAATCTATTTTACTAATACCATTTCACAGAATTCATAATTCTGAATTATGAAGTTAGATTAGATAGGCTAAAAACTTTGAAAATAGAAAGGTTTGAGGCAATTATTTGACATTTAAAGTTTGAAACTATTTGTGACATCTTTAAAGTTAATTGGTATAAGTAATATGGTATCTGCTTAATTAGTCATAAATAAAATTGGATAATTTTTGACTTCCTATATCTCTATCTTTACTCTGTATTCCCTCTAGACTCCAGACTTCTATTTAATTGTTTATTTATAACTGTTCAACTCGAAATGATATAACTTATCTACTGTACCTTATCTCAAATTTAATTCCAGCTATATTCAGATTTTATTCTCTGATAAAAGCTGCTTACAATTATTCATACGCCTAAATTTTTTATGGCTTTTTCTGTTATATAGCAATCATAAATTAGATGTGAAAATTGAGGTATTTTTTAAAAGTACAGAATATAGCACTTATCTTATGAATAAGATACATTTTTTTCTTCTTCCCTGTTCCCCAAAAGTATGCAATATCTCACAACTTAAGTCATATTACTATATAAGTCATTTAGTATAGTTTTTTATCGACAAATTAAGATTTTTATCATTCTAGCTGTTAATTGTAGATTTTTTTACTTTCCCATAACTGATACTTAGGTATAATTAAAAAACACCACTAAACTATCGCATCTACAGACCCATGGATATTGCCAAAATTAGCACCGAATCAGTAGAATTGCTCTCCCTTATTACTGGAAAAAATTTGACGAAAAATGATATTACGCCACCAGTATTGTTTTTAGCAAATCTAGTAATCATACTAATAGGTGTTATCTATGCAGATGGAAAAGTAGTAGAAGAAGAAAAAGCTAGACTGAAAATAACCATCCATAAATTTATCCCTCCTAAAGGCAATGTCTTGGAATTAACTAAATTAATGATTCATGGAGTATCTCAGCAGCAGCTTTACAAAAAAATTGAGACAATCTTGACATTAATTTATCCTCTTTCTACTCCAGAAAAATTGTTACTAATTAGCTTTGGTTATGAAATGTCTGCTGCGGATGGAGATATGGATGTACGCGAGAAAAAATATCTAGAAATTGTGGGAAAAAAATTAGGTGTTAGACCCCAACGTTTACAACTTTTAGAGGCAGGATTTATTCATCAAGACAATCTCGATAAAAAATCTATCGATGAAGTGAAATATTTACTTAATCCGGCGCGTTTCCATCAGTTAGATAATATTTTTGTTAAAGCTGCTAGTGAAATGCTAAATTCACTTTTGCCCAGTTACAAGCAAAAACAAAACAAAACAAATAAGCTCAAACAAACTGTTGTTTATAAAGATTTAAAAGAGTTTCAAAAATATAGACAGGAACTAGAGAATATTTGCCACCAAACATATAAAATATTTGCCGAATCAAGTGAACGAGATTTACTGCCTAATACATTAATATCTGAACTAGATAAAATCTTAGAAAAAATACAATCCCAAAAATTCCGAGTTGCAGCGCTCGGAGAATTTAGTCAAGGTAAATCAACTTTATTAAATGCTTTATTTGGGGAGGAAATTCAACCAGTAAGAGAAATTCCTTGTAGTGGCACGGTTACAGTTTTAAAATATGGGGAGAAAAAACGGGTTGTTTGTCATTATAAAGATGGGAAGGAAGCAGAAATTCCTTTGAGAGAATATCAGTCAAAAGCCAGTATTTCAGAAACAGCAGCTTTAGGAAATATGAGTGAGGAATTAGCCCACTCAGAGCTAGAGGAAATAATTTTTGAACATCCAGATTTAGAATTATTTCAAAGTGGGGTAGAAATTCTTGACTCTCCTGGTTTAAATGAACATCCAGACCGGACTGCTATTACTCAAAAATTATTAGAAAATACAGATGCAGTAATTTTCCTAACTAATGCTTCTCGTCCACTAAATCAAGGGGAACGAGAGTTAATTCAAAGTTTGAAGTTGCAGTTAAATGGAAATAAAATTGATTTGCCTGCGGATAATTTATTTGTGTTAGTGAATTTTATCGATCTAGTCAGAAGTGAAAAGATTCGCCAGCAAATTAGAAATAGATTAGAAAATTTTCTGTTGGGTGAAAAACCGATTATTGCTGATGGGAGTCGTTTACATTTTATTTCTGCTCAAGCTGCTTTAGATGGAATTTTAGAATGTGAAGAAAATGAATATTTGACCTACTTTAATAATTTCACGCACTCGATAGAAAAGTTTCTTACTATTGAGCGGGGTGCTGTAGAAATTCAGCAAATTTTCACTAAGATTAATGCTTTGATTTCTGAAGGAATAAAAGCATTAGAGCAAGCCGAAAAAGTTTTAGATGGTAAGGTGTATTTGTCTGTAGAGGCAAAAGTAGAAGTATTGAAAAAAATAGAGGATGCTAGTGGGCGAGATGTGAAAATTTTATCAACTACTGAAAAATTAAAAAATAAGAGTATTAAACAAGCTACTGAGGCTTGGAATAAATGGGTAGAAGGATTAGGCGATCGCCTAGAGAAAAAAAGTTATGAATGGTGTTCAGAACATTCTCTTCTCTGGGATAAGGAAAAAGTTCTCAAAGATTATGCGGAAGGATTTGCAAATTCTCTGGCAACTGAATTAGAAAACTGGAGTAATCGGGAAGTTAAAGAAATTGTGGTGAATAATTTACAAATTTTAACCAAGGAAGTATGCCAAAATCTAGAAGTTATTAGAATGGATTTACAGGCAGTAGATTGTCAAATAAATTCTAACTTGAATGAGCAATTTGATTTGGCAATTGAAAATATTAAAGCAGATGGATTAGATATCTCTTCAATAACTAAGTTAGGAGAAAATTATGATGATAATAAAAGAGGTGGTTTATGGGAAAATTTAACATTAGGTGGTTTAACTGCAGGTGCTTTATTTATGTTTACAGGAGTAGGATTTTTACCCATACTTTTAACTGGAGGTGCTGTGGTTTTGATTAGCTCATTTTTTGGCATGAGTCCTGATGATGAGAATCCAGAAATAAAAATTAAACAGCAAGTTTATGATGCCTGTTTTCAGAAGTTTGATAAATCTACTGCGGAAATATTTAATCGGATTTGTGAAAATATTGCTGAAGTTTTCTACAGTCAGTTTAAATCAGCAAGTAAAGTGATTGAGCAGGCAATATTTCTTTACGAAAATCTCCTAGAACAAGAAGACAAAGCTCACCAAGAAACTCAGGAACAATTAGAGTCACAGAAAAAGATCATCGCCGAAAAAAAACAGCAACTTACAGAAATAAAAAAGAAAATTGAAACAGTTATAACTAAAATTATTGACAGGAAATAAACTTCTCTTAGTTTAGAAAAAATGAACAGATAAATCTCTATTTAGTCAATGCAAGTAACACCGTGTCACTGAAGTTAAAAGTCAAAATCAAAAAGTCAGAGGATATCAACTTATAGCTTTATTTAGTCAATGCAAGTAATACCGTGTCACCGAAGTTAAAAGTCAAAATCAAAAAGTCAGAGGATATCAACTTATAGCTTTCTTTTAAATAGCATTATTTTTGATAATTTGCAATAAGCCAAACCCTAATAAATATGCTATATTCAAAGACTGTTGCTTATAAAAATACATAACTAATTTATAGCTAAGAAAGAATTGGTTAGGACATAGACTGATGATGAATCTTAGACTAGGAAATGTTTTTCCAATTGTTCCCTGTTCCCTGTTCCCTGCTATAGTATCCTGGTATGCGAAAAAAACCGCATCGATACCGAACATATCATCAGTTTATTAGCACAAGGCGATCGCCAGGTAACAAGATTTTCTTGTTAAAAAAATTTTCAGGTAGTAGGTTTTAGGTTGTAGATTACTGACAGCTTTACCTACAATTTCAAACCTATTACCTTCTACACATTAGGTAAACTCTGCTCAAATACTATTTATATCAAATAATCATTGATTATGAAAACTTTCTAGGCTTTTTAATGAACTTTGCGCAGCTTAAACCCAAATGCTAGGGCTACAAGAGAACCGAAGATTATTGAAGGCTCGGGTACAGATTTTGCTTCTACCCCTGTGAAGTCTCCCATCTTAACGATAACCTCGTGCTCAGAAGATCCGCCATTTGGTGTCATTGCAATTCTACCTGTCATCTGCCAACCATCTTCTAAACTATCCCCTGTAACGAAAACGTTTGTCCAACGACCTGTGTTTTCCTCTAACTGGTCAACTTCGTAGTTGAAAGCGACACCATCAACTTCTTCTATGAAGAGGTATGACTGTCGCTTCACCAAAAATTGAATAGCATTGCCCATCTCCCAATCAGCTTCGTAGGAAACTTCTTCACCACCAATGTTTGCAGTTACTTTGGAACCAACTTCCCAGTTGATTGAGAAATCATAAAAATTATACTCATCATTATCATCTAACCATTCTAAACCTATTTTTTTATTGAAACTACCATTAACACTTGTTTGTGTTCCTACACCCAATTGCCAGTCCTGATTAGGATTATTTTTACCACTTCTTACTTCAGCACCATAAACGCCTGGCTGGACATCATATCTTGTTTGGTAGGAACCAGCATCACCAGTAAAGGTCTTCGTGCTGCCATCATATGAAAGATTGTCTAGTAGTTGCAGAGTGCTAGCTTTAGCACTTTCAGGTGCTAACAAGCTAATACCAATCACAGTAGCAATCGCAGTAGTGGATAATAGTCTATTAATCATAATTCTTTACTCCGTAGTGTTTATTTAGCTATTTGGTTTTGTTTTATTTTATTCATGTACAACTGTACTTAATACATTTATCTGATGTCAATTATCTTGACTGAATCTTTACTGAATCTTTAAGAAACTGGCAATAATGATTTTTTTCTTCATCGTTTCTTTACATAAGCAAGTTTTCATCGGTTGTGAGTGAGTATGATTAATTTTCTGAGGGAGTAGCCTCTGTCTGATACTAAATCAGATTTATAGAGATCCTTTTGTGCAGACGATGAGATGGGGTATAGACGAGATATGGAGAGGATTCAAGAGGATTTTTAAAAGAGCATTTTAATAACCGGATTTGGAATGACCTATGTATAGAATACTACATTAGGGATGATGCAGTAGAAATTCGGCGTTGGTAATTGGTTAAGATGATTTTCTATTAGAGGTGATACCCATCACTTATTCTAGTTAGATATTTATATCATGTCCGGATAATCAGCGATAGAACTCCGTTCCGCTTACGCGACCAAAAAACCTTCTCCCTTTAAACCAATATTTCCTTCAGCATAGCTGCCTTCCTTCCTCCAAAGTGTAAGTCTTCAACCGGACATGATATTAGAGGTATCAGAAACAGATTACTCTTAAAGTTTCATCTCTTGATTTACTAACGCCAAAATTCTATTATTCTCAACTCTGCAGTTTCAAGATCGGCAGCAACATTAACTGATAATTTGATCTCACCTTTCCGATTGGCTATTAGACATCTGCGATAATCAAAAATCAAATCGATTATCGGGTATAAATCATCAAATTTTTCCGCCTACTCCCTACTCCCTCTTTTCCGGATAGGTCTATTGAACTTATAGCACTTTGCGCGGATGGTGAGGTACAGTTGAAGAGTAATCTCTCTTCCCTATTTACTAAAGCGATCAAACTTTCTACTTCACTAACTCCGAAACTGCTGTAATCTACTTTGAAAGAGGGTTTAATTTGAGTAGACCGCAAAATTTATGGTGTTGGGAGTCATTTCATTTATCAGTTAGACTCCTGGGTCGTAACTTCGTTAACAATACCTCCAGCAATAAGGAAGCAATAAATACAGAATTTTCTTTTTTTATCCCCTGAAAATTTAAAGAAGAGGCTATTAACCTTATTTCTTTGGTCAGGAAATATGCTACACTAAAAGGCTGTTGCTGATAAAAATCCATAAATAAAATGTCTACAAAACCCACCATTGCATTTAGTCACCTGGGATGCGAAAAAAACCGCATTGATACCGAACATATCATCGGTTTACTCGCACAAGCAGGTTATCAAGTAGATGCTAACGAAGAATTAGCAGATTATGTGGTTGTTAACACCTGTAGTTTTATTCAAGCTGCTAGAGAAGAGTCTGTCCGTACTTTGGTAGAATTAGCTGAAGCTAATAAAAAAATAGTCATCGCGGGTTGCATGGCACAACATTTCCAAGAAGAATTACTCGCTGAGTTGCCAGAAGCAGTAGCATTGGTAGGTACTGGTGATTATCATAAAATAGTAGATGTGATGCAACGGGTAGAAAAAGGCGATCGCGTCAAAGAAGTTACTCCCGAACCAACTTACATCGCTGACGAAACCACCCCCCGTTACCGTACAACATCCGAAGGCGTTGCTTATGTAAGAATTGCCGAAGGATGCGACTATCGTTGTGCTTTCTGTATCATTCCTCATCTGCGGGGAAATCAGCGATCGCGTACCATAGAATCTATTGTCGCTGAAGTCCAACAATTGGCCTACCAGGGCGTTAAAGAAATCATCCTTATCTCCCAAATAACCACTAACTATGGAGTCGATATTTACGGCCAACCAAAACTGGCCGAATTGCTCCGCGCCTTGGGACAAATTGATATACCCTGGATTAGAATGCACTACGCCTATCCCACTGGTTTAACACCCAAAGTCATAACCGCCATCCAAGAAACTCCCAACGTTTTACCTTATCTCGACTTACCTCTACAACATTCTCATCCCGAAATTCTTAGGGCCATGAATAGACCTTGGCAAGGTCAGGTTAATGATGATATAATCGAGAGAATTAAAGCAACTATGCCCAACGCCGTGTTGCGGACAACTTTTATAGTCGGCTTCCCTGGTGAAACAGAAGAGCATCATGCACATTTAGTGAAATTTGTCAAGCGTCACGAATTCGATCATGTTGGGGTGTTTACTTTCTCTGCAGAAGAGGGAACCCCTGCTTATAATTTGCCCAATCAGTTACCCCAAGCAGTGATGGATGCCCGCCAGAAAGAAATTATGGAAGTGCAGCAGTCCATATCTTGGCAACAGAATCAAACATCAGTGGGGCAAGTGGTTGATGTGCTAATTGAACAAGAAAATCCCCAAACAGGAGAGTTAATTGGTAGATCGGCCAGGTTTTCTCCAGAAGTAGATGGACTTGTTTATGCTCAAGGGGAGGCCAGATTAGGGACTATTGTTCCAGTAAAAATTACAGATGCAGATATTTACGATTTGTATGGTTATGTAGATTAGATTTTTTGGCTAATCGGCAATAATTCTGAAGTGGGGTAAAACTTTCAGGACTTACGCATCCAAACAAGAAACCGGGTTTATCGCCCTAATTATTGTTGCTCTAATCCCCGTTACAAAAACAACTTCTGACTTCTGTCAGGGCTAATGGCCATTCGCCCCTACTGAGTTCGTTAAAGACTCTCGATCCAAAAAATGATGTAGTAAAAAATTATCAGAAAATCTAGTATCTAAAAAAAGAGCTGAGTTGAGGAAAATGTGTAAAAAATACACTAAATGTTAAGTCATTTGTTATTATGTAAATGATTATGAAGTTTAACAGGGGCCACTGAGAGTAACAAACTGTAGATTATCTAAACTGCTTGTTGAGACTAATGCTGAAGTGCGAAGACGCGGTTAAGCAAAGAGATAAAGGTAATTTTCCTTTACTGTATTCAATGGGCAACTGTAAAGATGCACAACAGCTTATTACTTTTAAACAGAGGCTCCAACCTGCCTTAATGTACCCAACTAGGGAGAAAAGGAACAGGGCATTTGGCCTTTATCAAAATCTCGGCAGAAGACCCACGTTCTCCTGTATAGGGAATGTCGGTATAAATGCTGGGCCATACTGACTACTTACAAATATAGATCTAAAAAATTGTAAAAGCAATTTGGCCGCTGGGCTAGGGCTGACTAAGGAAGCCTTCAGATTGGCGATGTACTGTGGAGCGACCGTAACACCAAAAGAGAGTAGTGGTAATTCAGAAATTGCCCCTAACTTGAAAGGTAGGTCTTAAGAAACAGAAACCTAAATTGTGTTTTTCGGCTGTCGCCGACATGAAAAGCGCAGCGGTGTGTAGCAGGGTTTAGGAATCCCCTACTGTGGTCTCAGGGCAGTGTTGGGAGGATGTAAATCTGTCGTTATATCTTCAGGTTAAACCTTAACCGTTGGGAAAATACAGACATCGCTTAACTCTTAGCAGTCAACTCTAGTGCTATCAGTTGAGTGTAAATTGTGAGTGGCAAAGGCATACTGCCCTACCAATAAGCTAGCTATAACTACAGCAAATAAGCTGGAAATTTGTGGCTAGTGAGGGCTTATGAGCAGCTATGGTTGACCATAAATCCGCCTCCAAGTTGGGTGAGAAAGGAACCAGATGTAAATAGTTTACATAGGAGAATTAATGGATTTATCGTTTGCAAATTTAGGAATTTCAGAGGAGCGTGCAAATCATCTGGAAACAATTGGTTTTACCGAACCTACTCCGATTCAAGCTCAAG
The DNA here is from genome assembly GCF_050015995.1 of Dapis brunnea BLCC-M229. Classification (NCBI taxonomy): domain Bacteria; kingdom Bacillati; phylum Cyanobacteriota; class Cyanophyceae; order Oscillatoriales; family Microcoleaceae; genus Dapis; species Dapis brunnea. The sequence continues at coordinate 38,771 of NZ_JBNHEP010000152.1, forward strand.
CAATACCACATTTGCTGGCAGGAACGGATATTGTAGGTCAAGCTCAAACAGGAACAGGTAAAACAGCAGCGTTTTCTTTACCCATATTGGAGCGGATCGATCTAAATACAAACGCAGTTCAAGCGTTAATTTTAACTCCCACTCGTGAGTTGGCACTGCAAGTTACAGAAGCGATTCGTCAATTTACTGGTTTGGATAGCAAAATTCCGAGTAAACGGCGATTATTTGTTTTAACTGTTTATGGCGGTCAGTCTATTGAACGTCAGATTCAGCGTTTGCAAAAGGGTGTTCATATTGTAGTGGGAACACCAGGGCGAATTATAGATATGCTTAATCGGAATAGTTTGAAACTAGATCATTTGAAAATGATGGTTTTAGACGAAGCTGATGAAATGTTGAGCATGGGTTTTATTCAAGATGTGGAAAAAATTCTGGACGCTGCACCTCTTGAACGTCAAACAGCTTTCTTTTCTGCTACTATGGATTATTCAATCCGGAAACTGGTGAATAAGTATTTGCGATCGCCAGTAACAGTTAAAGTAGCCCAACAAAAAACTACTCCGAAGCGCATTACTCAAACCGCGTACATAGTACCTCGTGGTTGGTCTAAAGGAAAAGCTCTACAGCCAATTCTAGAATTAGAAGACCCAGAAGCAGCTTTGATATTTGTGCGCACAAGGCAAGCTGCAGCGGAACTGACAAATCAATTACAATCAGCAGGTCACAGTGTTGATGAGTATCACGGCAACTTAAACCAATCTCAACGGGAACGGTTGTTAAGTCGCTTCCGGAATCAACAAGTACGTTGGGTTGTGGCAACTGATATTGCAGCTCGTGGTTTAGATGTGGATCATTTAACTCATGTGATTAACTACGATTTGCCTGATAGTGTAGATAGTTACGTTCACCGCATTGGTCGTACAGGTCGTGCAGGTCGCGAAGGAACAGCAATTTCGTTGATTAACCCTGTAGATAAACGGAAGTTGCGGTTGATAGAACGTCATTTGCGTCAACGTTTGGATACTCGTTCAATTCCTAAGCGCTCTCAAATTGAAGCCAGGCAGTTACAGAAATTACAGGATAAGGTGCGAGATGCTCTGAGTGGGGAGCGGATGGCTTCTTTCTTGCCCTTAATTTCTCAGTTAGGTGAAGAATACGATCCCCATGCAGTTGCTGCTGCTGCTTTACAGATAGCTTATGATGAAACTCGTCCTGCTTGGATGGGACCTGATTATGCTCAGGAGGAAGAAGCGCCTATATTTGAAACTCCCAAACCAAGGCTGAAAAAGCAGCCACCTAAGAAGTCTCGTAATCAAGGTTATTCCGATAAAAATCAGAATGTCAAGGATGAGACTTATGTAGAAGAGGCATCTGTTTCACAGAATAATTAGATAATTAGGGAGTAGGGAGTCAGGATAAATAGGAATTTTAGAGACGTTGGCGATCGCGTCTCTAATTTTTTTTAAATAGGGAGTAGGGAGTAGTAGGATATCTAGACTAAAATTGTGGGTAAAAAAACCTAACCCCCCAACCCCACAACTATCCCCTCTTACCCCCCTTTGAAAGCTATGCTTTATAAAGATCTTTCTTAACATAAAATTTGACAACATAGACAAGTTATGTATAAGCTTTTGAGAGGCTTTTTCCTGAAAAAAGTGTATTGAAAAGTACATTTTTTTGAGAACTTTAGACAAAATTCTTACGGACCACACGGACCACACGGACTACCCTCCCTACAAGGTTTTCAGGAGTTCCTTATAAGGGATAGCTTTGAAAGGGGGAGTATTTCTCCCGGAGCAGGAGAGGGGTTGGGGGAGAGGTCTTCATTGACTCAAATTTACCCACCTTTTAAAGCTAGACGCGCTAGGAGGAGATGGCGAGATGGGGTGTGTTGGAGTATTTTTCAATCTTTTTCGTAAAAATATCTTGTTCACCAGATGTCTATTAATTTTGCTGTCTCAACATATCTCGCACTTCCATTAAAATTTTGCCTAATTTATTTTCTCCACTACCGTCTTTTCTCCGACCCCAATACAAATCTACTGGAGATTTATAAACAATTTCTTCATCCCCAGTAGATAGCAATATTTCTTGGATTTCAGAATTAGCAGCAAATTTGTTGAATACTGCTGTGAGCATAATTTCATATTTGACCTCTTCCCAATCTGAACGTAATGGTCGGTTGCGATCATTGCCTAGATTTGCTGCTTCTCCTGGCGTTGCTGCTAGACGAATTTCCTCAGCATCAGGAGTATCAGGAAATTTTTGGGCTTGAAAATAATGTTCGCTGGTTGTCCACCAATAACCGTCTAATTCAAAACCGTCAGCGGAACAATTGGAAAAACAACCGTATCTACTAAGAGTACTATAAAATGAAATTGCCATAATTTTTCTCACTAATAGGAAAAAATAACAGTGTTGGTAATGGGTGGCTATGATTTTTCTGGCATTGTAGAAACTGAGTTGGTATTAGATGCTGATGCTGATATCTGTCTCCAACAAACCCGGTTTCTTATAACACCAGAACTATTATTTCATAGCTAGATTAACCAACACCAAAATAACAATAGATCGGGATTTGTAACAAATTATTTAATGTTCCGATATTTTATGAATATTTAGTGTATAAATTGTTTGATAAAGATTCTGTGAATACTTATACATATTGTGTATCTAAATTTAGAATAGACTCAATAGTTAAATAAAATTACAATTATTAGATGATTAAATCCACAAAAACCTTAATTTTAGGAGACCATGCTATTCCTTTTGCTTTACCAGACCAGTCGGAGGAATTATTATATTTCAGAGATGAAGCTGGTAAGCCAGCAATTCTAATTTTTTATGCCTCTAATGAAATTCCTGCTTGTCAAGATATAGCTTTTGCATTTCGAGACTTAATACCTACTTTTAATAAATTTGATTTACAAGTTTATATAATTAGCTCTGACTCAGTGAAAGTTCATCAAAAATTTGCTGAAGAATATAATATTCCTTTTCCATTGCTGTCAGATTCTAATAATAATATCAGTCGTAAATATGGTGTTTGTTTTCCAGGAGATAATGACCAGAAAAATATGCAATATAGCCGGGTAGCTTTTTTGCTCGATCCTAACCAAAGAATAGTAAAAATTTATCCTCTCAAGTATTTATCAAGTAGTATTGAAGAAATTTTAAAAGACATTAAAAATATACTGCCTCAAGAGGAACCGCGTCATATTCAGGTGCAGGCTCCGGTACTGTTAATTCCTAATGTTTTTTCTCTAGAATATTGTAATTATTTGATTGATATTTGGCGTACAAAAGGTAATGATGAATCAGGTTTTGTGCGTAAAAAAGGTGAGAAAACTGTGGGATATATCGACCACACTCATAAGATTAGAAGAGACCATTTTGTGAAAGATGAGGAAATTATTGCCAGTTTAAATAAAATGATGAAGTCAAGGGTATTTCCGGAGATTAAAAAAGCTTTTAATTTTAATGTTACTAGACAAGAAAGGTATAGAATAGCTTGTTATGATGGAAGTCTTGGTGGCTTTTTTAATGCACACCGAGATAATACCACGCCAGGTACGATACATCGAATATTTGCAATGACATTAAATTTGAATGTAGGCGAATATGAGGGAGGGTTTTTAAGATTTCCCGAATACGGACCTCATTTCTATAAACCTGATACTGGTAGTGCGGTGATTTTTTCTTCTTCTTTGATGCACGAAGCTACTCCGGTGACATCTGGTTTAAGGTTTGCACTTTTGAATTTTTTCTATGGAGATAAAGAGGCAGAAGCGAGGGTTAATTATGAAAATAGAGCGCAGAATGATTATGATGCGGTAGTTAGGGTGAATAGTTAGAATTAAAGCTCGTAGTAAGGCTTGAGCAATAAGAGGATGTTTAAAAAGTATGAATTTTGATTTAGATCCCCCCTAGCCCCCCTTGAAAAGCTATCCCTTATAAGGAACTCCTGAAAACTTTGTTGGAGGGTGGGGAGAGGGGGAAGAGGGGGAGGAGGGGGGAGTAAGAATCTTGTCTGCATTTCTCAAAAAAATGTCTAATTCAATACACTATTTCTGAGAAAAAAGCTGATTCAAGACTTAATCATAACTGACTGAATTTGTTAAGTTTTATGTTAAAAAAGATGTTTATAAAGCATAGCTTAAAAAGGGGGAAATACAACATAAAGTCCCCCTTATTAAGGGAGGTTTAGGGGGATAAATGACTTCTCAAACAACCTCTAAGATATATCGGACTGAAGCCCTACTACAAACATTTTATCACTTATATCATGTTTACTTTAATGGTTGTAAAAAAAATTAGCACAGATATAATTACTGTGCCATATATTTACGGAGCATTTCGCAGGAAAAAGGGTGATTCGTAACGCATCAAAATATTGTGGTGCGTTAATGAAATATAAAAGACTCTACTAGACTGACACAGTTAAAATAGTGCATTATACAGCAGATTCCAAGTATATGAAGTACAGGTATTAACAATTAAATATTTGTAGTGCGGGCATCTTGCCAGCTATGGGTATACCTCACCAAGATGGAGGGGCGGGTTTATCTAATTTCAGGTGAAAACTCATTAATTTAACGCGGAACCCGCCCCTACTATTGCAACATTTTAGGCGTGTCACTTTCCACTATCAAGAAACTCGTAAATTAACAGAGTTTGCTGTTGTTTAAATTAAAGTTTTATTTTAGAATAAAAAATATGTGCTATATATTCTAGCTAGAAAAATGAACCAAAAACTAACGTTAAATATTGAAGAAGCTCAACTCCATTTTCTTCTCCATCATAAAAACTATGGCTTTAAAGATCAAGGAGAAATGATTAGGGTTGCTTTGCAGAAGTTACAGTCAGAATTAGAAGGTCAAGATTTAGAAGAGTCAGCACAATTATATGCAGAAATATACGAAGAAGATGCCGAATTACAAGAATTAACTGAGACTGCTTGTGCAGATTTTAGAGAAACATGAAACTAAAACGAGGTATGATTATTGATGTTAATCTTGAAAGGAAATAATGCCAGCAAAAGATACTTATCATCAAGCTGTCAAAAATGCTTTAATTAAAGATGGTTGGATGATTACTTTTGACCCTTATCCTATTAAATATGAGGAAGTTAAGTTATTTGCCGATCTAGCTGGTGAAAAAACAATTTCTGCAACAAGAGAAGGGCAACAAATTGTGATTGAAATCAAAAGTTTCCTGAGTCGTTCTCCGATGCGTGAATTTGAAACAGCATTAGGACAATATTTAATTTATCAAACATTTCTTTCTCTTACCCATCCGAGTTATAAAGTTTATTTAGCAGTTGGTCACAAAATTTATGAAAAGTTTTTTGCACAAGCTGCAATTCAATTAATTCTCCAAAAATATCAAGTTTTACTATTAGTGATTGACATTAAAAAAGAGGAAATTCTTAAATGGATAAGCTAATTCATTATCAAAATATAATCAAACAAATCCTAACTAATTATCAAAGAATATCAGCACAGATTCCCGATCCTGATATAGATGAGGTATTAATGTTTGATGACCAAAGAAGTCAATATCTTTGGTTTAATATTGGCTGGAAAAATGATAGACGAATTCAAGCAATTTCTGTTTATATTCGGATTAAAAATGAGAAGATTTATATTGAGGAAGATTGGACAGAGGATGGAATTGCTAATGAATTATTAAGGGAAAATGTACCGAAAGAGGATATTGTTTTAGCTTTCCACGATCCTGAAACTCGTAAGTTAACTGAGTTTGCTGTTGTTTAAATTAAAGTTAAATACATTAGGCTGGGTTAGTGTTACATTAACCGAACTTTCGAGGCTATAATTTAGAAGATATCACTTTTAGATACAAAGCTATGTCAAACAAAACATTTGACCTGAAACAACTACCAATGAGTATTACTGAATTACTCTATTCGATTCAAGATGAGCAAGAAATAGTCATTACTGATGATAATATTCCGGTTGCTAGATTGACTATAATTAATCCAGTCGCTGAAACTAGATTGAAATTAGAAAAAACACCTCAACCTGGATTAAATTTAGGTGCTATGGTAATGAGTGATGATTTCGATCAACCTTTACCAGATGAATTTTGGTTGCAAAATCCATGAAATTACTGTTAGATACACATACTTTTATTTGGTGGGATAGTGAGCCATCAAAACTTTCTCAACCTGCATTAGAGTTATTAACAGATAAGAATAATTTGAGGTTATTGAGTGTGGTTAGTCTCTGGGAAATTTCAATTAAACACCAGTTAGGCAAACTAACATTAAATAAAACTTTGGGAGAAATTGTTGCTATTCAACAAAATAATTTTATCGAAATATTACCAATTACTGTTGCTCATGTTTTAGCTTTAGATAGTTTGTCTGTTTATCACAAAGATCCTTTTGATCGTTTACTGATTGCTCAAGCTAATATAGAAAATGCAGTGTTGATTAGTTGTGATTCTATTTTTGCTAATTATTCAGTTAAGGTAGAGTGGTAGTAGATTTTATTCTACCAAGAAAGCGATCGCTTTTTTAGGGAATTCCAGAAATGGCAAAGGGAATTTGGGATGAATAGAATCAGTTCTGAGGCATCTGCTTGGTTTGCGATCGCGCTTGTTAGATACCACAAATACAAATCCAATCTCAGACATTCTTCAAAGCCGTTTGAATTGTGTTGATTAGAGATGCCAATTCTGAGGGAGTGATGAAGGCTACCCCACTTTCGCTTTTACTTACATCCTTTTCAAGTGCCTTGTTCATGTGTTCCAGGTAGGAACAGACTATGGCTGCGGTGGCTTGATTGACCATGACATCAATCTGATCCTGCTTAGGCATGGCAGATGTGTCGAGAGAGGGGGTAGCAAAAGTAATTCCTGGCATTTGTTTATTCTCCTTTCAAAAGTAATTTCGGTTTTTCTCTTTCAGCTAAAATTGAGACGGTGAAATACTCTGGCAACTGCTTATCCATTTAGCGGGTATTGACTAGAACATATCAACTTCCGCAGTCCCACCTCTTGTTTCAATGTCATAGAGTTATCCGCGTTTGTATTACTTGTCCCCTTCGCGTTATAAACAAATGTGTCGCTCCTTTGAATAGTACCTAATTGATGATCTTCAGCGAGCAAAATCTTATAATTTGCCCTACCCCCAACTATAGTATTTTGATCGTAAGAGATTTCTTCTACTCTTGCAGCCTTGCTTCGATTTGGTAGCCCTGTTGCTGGTATTGTTGGACAAATATTTCCATGAGAACCAATCTTAGTCCATGTCATTGCTTATACCTCTTTATTACGTTACGTGAATTTTACTTACATACATTCTACACTTCAAAATTTAAGTTTTATGGAAGCTTTGACTCGCTTCAGAAATCCTCCATTGGTAGTGCTCATATTTGGCACTGATTCTGAGGCTTTGGATTGCTTCTATCGGCATCTCCTTTAAGGTTTCTGCATTGACAATTACATCGGTATTCGGACTTCCTCTAACTTTTTGAATCATGGTTTCAATATCAATTTCCTCATAAGCAATAATATGTCCACAATTTAGACAGAGTTCCTCAAGCTCTTGTCTTTTTTTCTGAACTTCTTCCACTTCCTTGGAATCATGAAAATTCCTTATTTGAAGCTGGTTTTGAATATCCTCATGCTTGAATAATTCATCTTTAATGTTTTCAGCGATAGTATTTTCTATATCAGGTATGGTTAAATTATTTCCTGACATAAAAAAACTGTTACATAAACGAAACAAACCTTGAGAAATTCTTGTCTGGAGTCTCTTATCAAATTCTGGAGTCAGAAGTTTTTTGGCGATTTTTTTAGACTGACTATTCCTATCTTCATCTGCAATATCAAGAAGTAAGAAAAGTGCTGCTGTACGCCCTATTTCGTCACATTTGCCCTGGGTCTTATTAACATCCAGAGCGCAACCATCAGGGTCGATCTCTTTAATGACAAACTTCAAATCAAGACTAACCTCGCCTAGAACCGCAGACGGAACCTGAAAATTGCTCAAGACACTATCATCTTCCCCCACGACTTGCTTTTTTTTGTATTTGTAGCTAAGCTGCCTTGAATACTCATTTGCCAAGTCTTGAGCCGCAGACAAATCGTTAAGGATAGCACCGACTACTTTACTGAGCTGCATAGGTTTCTCTTAATAATTCTATAGATCAAAATGCTTGTGTTTTTCTATGTTTTCCATTTCTTTATTGACTTTTTGCAATATTTCTAAGGCAGACCTAGACTGATTGCGATCCATGCTTAAGGTCAATAAACAGCCTGGACATTGAAATGAAGCTTGGTACAGTAAACTCTGGACAGACATTTCAATGAAAAAACCACACCGTGGACAGGGAATCCCTGGAGAGCGTTGTTGTGAAGGATTGATAGACATAGTTTACCGATAATAGTAGGACAAAAACTGCTAAATTAAACGATGAAAATTTAAAGCAACTTATGAATCGCCAGAGGCAGGAGAATCACTACCCTCATCTGCTGGTGATTCTGACGATGAATCTTCTGAATCTTGCTGTGGTAGTTTTACTTGATTGACTGATGTAGCATTATTAAATGCAGACATCCAATAAGCTAATCCCCCTGGTAAATCTGCTTGCTTCATTTGCACTTTGAGCTTCATATTGGCATCAACAGTTGAGGCAACTTCTCTACTCTCTGAACGTCCAACTATAGGGGACAATCGAGCCTTGAATCCTAGGAACGGTTCTTTCAAAGGACTCTCTCCTTTGAGTCCACCGTCGCTGGCGATCGGGGTGGTTAGGTTAATTTCTGAAAAAATCCGAATATTAAAATCAAACTCGGCTCGCTCAATTTGTAAAAGAGGCAGGGGAATCAATGATATCAAGGGCACTTGAACACGAAAAAGCTTTTCTTGTCGATCGCTAGGATCTATTTGTCGATACAAAAATGTCACCATCTTTAACTGTAATGAACCAGATAAGTTAGATCCGGATAATAATTGAGATAAGGCAGCATTTTCACCTTCCTCTGATGGAACATTATCAACTTTTTCTAGCCCATATTCGGTCATGAACTCCACAAAACGCTGAGCGGTATAAAAGTCAGCCTCAAGAGTTGAAATCAGAGGTTGTGACAAAAGCTTTCCTAGAGCGATAATTTTATCGTCATCTATAATCGTCATAATTTGTTAGCTCCCAGTTTACCGTTGTTCATTTCAACAAAACTTTTGCCTAATTTTTCGCTTTATGTAAACTTTCACCCCTCTCAGTTATGGTCCATGTATAGCTATCCATTTTAACTGTCATGGTCAGAGATGAAAGGGTTTCGATGGGCAACTCTCTCAGTAAGCTTGGGGTTATCATAATATCAGCATGGGGAACTATCCCTGGAAGTTTTTGAATGAGTTTTCTGACTTCCCTCTCTTTTGTCTGAGCTGCAGTGTTACTAAATATCTCTTGGGCTCTTTCTTGAACATACTCAGGAACGTTGGCCTCACTGCTATAAATTTTGGCTCTTTCCTGTGTGTCCTGGATGGCTTCTTGAATGTCTGGATGTTTTAACACCCCTTCTTGAAGTTTGTCTTGAACAATTGTTTTGACAGTTTCTATGTCAATGCTCTCACGTCCGCGCAAGAATATACTTTTACAGGTCTTAAATAACTTTTGAGTTATCATTTGCGTGACAGATTCCAAATATTCCTCATTATCTAGATTGTCATGAATTTTGTTCCACTTTTCTGTTATCTCTCTTCTATCTTTGTCCCGATCTGATTCTTGAGCTTCTGCTGAGAGGGTAATTCGTCCTTGTGGTTGTGCCGGTGATATCAAGTTTCCTATTGCTTCAATTGCCTCTGTACTAAGAAAGTTTTGCATTTGCTTAATAGCCTCTTTAACCGACTCCTCTGCAATATCTCGGCAATTACCCCATGTTATTTCTACATCAAGACCTAAACCAGCATCGATCAAGTCCGTAAAACCAAATTTCAAATCAAAATCAATTTCTTTCAAAACACTAGCAGGTGCATCAAAGTTATTGAGAATATTTTCTTTACTATTTCTGTACTGCTTATATTTTCGACTGATCTGACTTGCATATTCATTGGACAAGTCTTGAGCACTCACCAAATCAACGAGAATTGCACTAACAACTTTTCTAAGTAGCATATCGAATACTAATTTTTAGGTTTTAAATGGCTAGAGAAAGCTGATTTTAAAGCTTAATTATGCACTGGTAATGAAAAGAAGCAGACATCTATTTAAGCCTTAATCTAGATGGCTGCTTATCAATAACCTAGTTAAGCAACAGTAAATTCGGGAATAATCAAAGTAGCCTTCTTCTTAGCAGCTGGATCTTTAGACTCAAACGAGAGTTTCACTCGCGTCACTGGTTGAGTACCAGCCGTCGCCGCTGCAATTGTAATTGTAAACTCTGCGGTACCATCTTCATCGGTTGAAACGGTATCGGGGGCAACTGTAACAGCAGGATTGGAAGCACCCTCAATAGTAACCTTAATCTCTTTACCTTCAGCACGCATAGCTTTTTCATCAAATAAGATAGCTGTAACAAGCAAGTTTTGCGTGCTTGTGGTATCGTTGATGCTATCAGCTACTAACGTTGCAGGAACTACTTGTATATTTGCTTTGTTGGCAGTTGGCGTGATACTATCACCTAGAATGTTCAGAACTTTCGCCAAACCAGCAGGCATATCCTCCTGACCAGCATGAACATGAACATCCATTGTGTACTCAACTGAGTATTTTGACTCTTGCGTCGCTTTGGAATCCTTTTTGCTGGAGTAACTCGCTTCCATATGAACTTTAGCAGAAAATAGCCCCCATCCAACCTTGACATCTGCGCTCCCGGCAGCTTTGGTTTCTTCTTCAGTTGTCTTTTCTTGATAGGTTGATGAAGACGCATTGATACTTGCTTTAAAGTTAATGTCAACTGAGTCTACAGACAAGTATGGAATAGGTAGAATTGTCAGAAGCGGGACAATCAGTTTCGCTTCTCGTCCATCAGCGTAATAGACAAACTCCACTTGCATGGCTTTTGGATTATCCGGTGGTCCTGTCATTCCAAATTTATTGATGAATTCTATGGTTGTCTGTGCAGACTGTGCTTGGGCATCAACAGCAGCCCCTAAAGGTCCCCCAATCAATGAGGAGAAGGGAATACCTTGTAAAGCAGTAGTTGCGACTCTAGATGGTGTGGTATCAATTGCAGGCATTAAAGTTATCCTCTATTTATTTTATAGAATAATTCTGACTTTTTTTTATAGTGCTGACTTTCTGCCGTAAATACCACCAAAGATTGCAATTTTAAGAAAAAAGTTAAGGGTTTAGCGCTAGCAATTCCTAAAAGCAAATTCTAATCTTGATTTCTGAAATTAGAAACTTAAGAACCTGGGCACCATTGGGGATAAAATTGCTTAACTTTGGAAAAATTGCCAACTTAAAAGTTAAGCACTGTACTTCCCATTTCATACTTAACAAAAAGACTAAATTTTTCACATATCTACACACAATCTAAATTCCAATATTCTCAGGAATTTACATCCTAAAAGTTAGGTCTATAATACCATTTAGATAAATATTAGTTACAAAAGGATAAATATTTACTACAAATTCCTAATGTCCTACATACATAGTTTTGTCGGATTATTTGACCCAATATTGTATAATAGCTACAGGGTAAATATCAAGGCTATTTCATTCTAGAATCAAGTGAGGATTTTACTAGCTTTTAGAGATTGGTTGATATAACCTTCAATCCTTGACAAGGGATATTTTCGTGGTTTACACAAAAAGTCAGAAATTAGAACGAAATAGCCCTGGGGTACATATTCACTTTTTCAGATAAACTATAAAATTTATTAATATAATAACAATGAACAACCATGCACGCCGACGAGGTGTAACCTTAACTATTCAAGGCTTAAGGAAGCTCAATCAGGCAAAAGCTGAGGCAGAAATTGAGCAAAACTTTAAGCGATACACCCTGGAATCTCTCAGTGAGGAAACAGGCTTAACCTCCAATACCCTCAGCAAAGTCTTTACCTGCTCATCAGGAGTTGATAAACGAACCTTAAAGTGCTGCTTCCATGCCTTTAATTTGACCTTATTAAGGGACGATTATATCTATCTGAAGTCGAATCAAGATAATCTGGCCGAGATTAACTCAATACCCCTTGCTGAAACTTGCTCGGAGCTTGATCTAGCCGGGGATTCTCCTTTCGAGATTCTGAAAGGCAATCGCAACAATACCCCCCAAACAAAAAAAATGGTTCAACCACAAGACAATCTGCAACCTCGTCCTCCAACCGCACCGGGAGGACAGATGCCTCTAGATTCTATCTTTTACATTGACCGTCCCATCATCGAATCCCTCTGTTACGAAGCCATCCAGGAACCCGGTAAACTGCTCAACATCCGCGCTCCCAAGCAAATGGGCAAAACCTCCCTAATAAGTCGCATCCTGGCTTTTGCTAAATCCCTGGGGTATCAAATCGTTTCTCTGAACTTACAACTCGCCGATGCTGAGATTTTACAGAACTTAAAACGCTTCCTACAATGGTTTTGTGCTAGAGTTAGCAAGGAATTAGAATTTCCCAATGCGCCATCGCCATAGGCGATGGCGCATGAGCGGATAGCCGACTGTTGGGATAACTCCCTGAGTAGCAAATCAACCGCCACCGACTACTTCAATGATGTTATCTTAGCCAACCTAGACCGACCTCTGGTAATAGCTATTGATGAACTCAATCAGCTTTTTGCCTACCCAGATGTTGCTCGTGAATTTCTCCAGCTTCTGCGAACCTGGTCTGAGCAAGCAAAAGCAAGGGTAGCAGACAGTAATGCTTGGCACAAACTCCGACTGATGATAGCTCATTCTACTGAAATTATGATGCCTTCCTCAATTAATCCTTCCCTGTTGAATACTGGGTTAGTCATCAATTTACCTGAATTTACCCCAGCTCAAGTCCAGGATCTAGCACGGCGGTACGAACAAGAAATAACCGAACAACAAATCCAGCAACTAATTACCCTTCTGGGCGGACATCCCTATCGCTTGCAGTTGGCGTTTTATTACCTACAGCAACAGACAATAACCCTGGAAGAACTTTTAGAAAATTCTGGTAGTGCGACTGCTCTTTATGCAGAACATCTACAACAACAATGGTGGAACCTGCAACGCTACGATGAATTATTGCCTATTTTTACTGAAATGGTGAACAACCCCAAACCCATAGAAATAAAACTATCCCTTGGTTATCAGTTGCAAAATATGGGGTTGGTTCATTTGGAAGGCGATCGGGCAAGTCTGTGTTGTGAGTTATTTCGTCCGTTTTTTATGGGAGTATTGAATTGATTGTTATTTGGACTACTGGAGTGAAACGGCTAAAAATTTAGGTTAGGGAGCGTGGGAAGTAGAAGTAGGTTGGGTAGAACGAGCAGTGAAACCCAACTAAACCTTATTATGGTTTGGTTTGAAACGTTTCGGTTGTTCTTTAAAACTTCTCGCTTGGGCGTTGCACAATCAGGAATGATGAAATCTGAAAGTAGATATTTTTGGAGAATTCTTTCCTCAGTATATGTAGAGTTTAAAATCTATTATCATTCTTTAATGTGGAACCCCCTCGCTTGAGGTTTAAAGTGAGAACTTTGAGGTTTGAAACGTCTCAGTCCAGTAGTAGTCCTTTTCATTAATTTTGATGGGTAAGCAAATTATTAAATTATAAATAATAAGTTGTTGTGACAAATTACAACCCTTCAGAACTAATGAAACAAACCAGTAGGGTGTGTTAGCGGAGCGTAACGCACCATTTTCCAGGGAAGTATAACCCACTTCACAGATTACTTGATAACCCATTCTTGATGTGATTTTTAAATTAATGGTAGTGCGTTACGGCTAGCGCCTTTTCATGTCGCGCAGCGAAACACACCCTACTAAACCAACTATCTTTAATTATCAATTATCCATTATTAAATAATATCTTTTCGTTTCTGAAACCAAATAGTTAAACCTAAATAAATCAGCGAATGTAAACATAAAACCCCCCAACTTAAACCTAAATTTTCCCAGTTAAGATTATAAACATCTGAACCAGAAAATGGTAATGGAACGGTACTTCCGTCTGGTAATCTAGTTGCTTCGGGCACCATTTCATTTACATTTACCAGTGCGCCATAGGCAGCTACAGACCAACGACTTAACATTACCCAAGAAAATTTACTAGCTATACCTGTCATTTCAAATAAAACACCAGAAAAAATAATCTGAGGCAGCAATATTAAAGGTAAAGCACTATTAGCTTGAGAACCATTTTTAACAATAGAGGAAATCATTAATCCCAGACTAATACAACTTATTAAAGTTAAAAAGGTAGTAATACTAACTCCTATCGGCCATGAAATTAATTCGGGCTGTGGATTTTCAAATCCTAGGATAATTACTCCTGCTATTAATAGAGTTTGGAAAATTGCTAATAATCCCAAAACTATTACTTTTGAACCTAGATAAGCAAATAATCCTAAATTCACTAATCTTTCTCGAATATAAATAGCCGATTCTTTGACTATTTCTTGCAGAGAACTAGAAAGACCAACCCATAAACAGGCACAAGTAAATACAAATAATACTCGCAAAGCTAAAGGAGCTAAAGTAGGTTCTGGGTCGCCAACTAATGGATTTTTATCTCTAACTGCAAATAAAATTAGACCAATGCCAATAGGAGCAGTTAATAAAGCTAAACCTAAATTAATCGGGTCGCGGAAAATTAATTTCAAATATCGTTGGATTAAAATAAATAGTTGTTGCCAAAAAGAAGCTGGTTGTTGTTTGGGAGGTAAGTTAGTAGGAGGTTTTAAATTATCAATACTCAGATGATTGGAAATATAATGCCGATAATATTCTGATTGACGAAAATTATTTACCCATTCATTGACATTTTCATCACTGGTTTCTAGTTCATTGTAAATATCGGCAAAGTCACCAGTATTTACAGAGAAAAAAGTTAGAGCTTCTCTAGAAGAACCAAAGTAACATAACCGCCCACCTCTACCTAAAAAGACTACCCTATCGCAAATTCTAATATTAGCTGTGGCATGGGTAACTAAGATAATTGTTCGTCCTTGATTTGCCAACTTTCTTAATAGTTGCATCATTTTTTTATCTAAACCAGGGTCGAGTCCAGATGTCGGTTCATCTAAGAAAAATAATTTCGGATCTGCTAATAATTCCACGCCAATACTTACCCTTTTTCTTTGTCCTCCACTTAACTGACTAACTAATACATTTCTTCTTTCTGTCATTTCTATTTGTTCGATGGTTTTTTCGACTACTTCTTTAACATTAATATCTGGAGGTAAGCGCAATTTTGCAGCATAAGTTAAAACTTCCGATACTGTTAATTCCGGATGAATAATATCGTCTTGAGGAACATAACCAATTTGAGTCCGATAAATATTAAAATTATTCCTTAAATCTTCACCATTAATATAAACTTTGCCTTTAGTTGTAGGGTCTATTCCTAATAATGTTCGCATCAAAGTAGATTTCCCAGTTCCACTTCCTCCCACTAAAGCAACAAACTGCCCCGGTTCGATCGCGAAAGAGAGATCGTTTAGCAAAACTCGCGTTTTTCCCCGTTGGTCTCTGACTATTCTGTAGAGGCGATCGGCATCAAGACGAATTTGGTTACCAGGGTCGAAGACTTCCAAATTATCGCCTCGACGAATGAGGGTAAAAGGTCCGATTTTAATTACCGCTCCGTCAGTCACAGCAATAGAATTTTTAACCCGCACCTCATTGACAAAAACGCCATTTGTACTATAATCCCGTAAAATGTAATTACCTTGACCATTCGGTTCAATAGTGGCATGACGACGGGAAACAATGGCAGCATCTAATTCTAGATTGGCATCAGGATCGCGACCAAGTAACACCGATCTATCTTGCAAAGATATTGAACGCGTTTTTGGCAAAGATGCTATAGCTACAGGATTATTTGGTTCAAAATATTTGAGTAGGATTTGGTTTTGGGGGTCGAGACCGATTTTGATTTCTATACCATTTTGGAGCAGATGACCTTCAGATGGAGTAATGCGGGTGCGGTCGAGAAATAATCCGTTAGTGCTTGCTCGATGACTATCACCATCATAAATATGGTAGCGATCGTCAACTTTCTGGATGATGGCGTGATAACTAGAGATAACTAACCAATCTGAAGGTACTACTAGATCGGCACGGAGGCGATCGCGTCCTAGTATATGATGGTCTTGTGTCAGTTGGAGAGTGATAATTTGGCCTTGATTATTTAATTCTATATAGGGATTACTATTTAAAAGGGTAGTTTGCCCTGTTTTGTTACTCATAATAATATTAGATTTTAGATTTTTTGGCACAGATTGACAAAAACTATTTATATTTAATCAGAAGTGGGTAAATTTTTCTAGTTTAATCTACCATTTATAGCTTGAAGCTATCAGCATTTAGCTATCAGCTTAAGTCCAAACTATTGACTGTAAATAATTTCAATTTTATCAATGTCATAACACTTTTTTGTAGTGCTATTTATAGCTTGAAACTCTCAGCTTTCAGCTATTAGATTAAGTTAAAATTATTGACTGTAAAGGATTTCAATCTCATCAATTTCATAAGACTTTTTTGTAGTTATATATTATCTTAATTTTAGGAGAAACCTGAGATTATTTTTTACCGAAAAATAATGAGAGATTAACTAAATTATTAAATTATCAAAGATTGATATAGCAATCCTATTTCAATTGTAGTATTTCTGTGATAGTTAGGAGTCATCATTCAGGAGTCAGGAGTCACAATTTTCAAGGTTTTTCATCAATATTAACTATTATAAAAATTCTCACAAATCATTTAGGATTGCTATACTTATCAGCTTACCTAAAATTCAAAATTTGTATATCTCACCAAGAGGGAGAAAAGCTATATATCATGTTTACTTAATTGACAACTGATAACTTAATTATGTTATAGTAGTTTTGATATTAATGAAATACAGAATGTAAGCATTCAGCTATTAGCTGTAAGCTCTCAGCAATAAGTCCAAATATTAAGGAGGGAGTTTAAATTAATATATACTTTAAAGTTGGCTTTTGTAGTCAGATTTAATTCTGGCTTAATTAATAAAGCTTTTATCTAAAACTAAAAAATAGCTGATAGCTGAAGTTCGCAGTTACGACCCAGGAGGCTAGCTGACTGCTGAATGCTTACTACAGCATTTTTTTTCTTTTCCCGATCGCCTATTACCTAAAATTCAAAATTTGTATATCTCACCAAGAGAGAGAAAAGCTATATATCATGTTTACTTAATTGATAACTGATAACTGATAACTGATTTGTGTTGGGTTTCGGTTCCTCAACCCAACCTACATTTACTGAATTTTTACCACAATAATTCTAGATGAAACTAATGCAAAAAAAACTATCTATAACTACTCTGTGTATATCCTTATATCTAACTGGATGTCAATCTCCTGAACCGGAAATAACATCTCCGAGTCCCGAAACAACTCCTTCCCCACAAGTATCAATTGAAATTCCTCAAAAACCTTTGACATTATCTCCAAATAATCCAGAAAAAATAGCTTCTACTCAAGTACAAACATATCTCACTACATTAGCAAATCAAGGATTTTCTCAACAAAATCAAGGAATTTGGATACAATCAAATGATACTTTATTAGCAAATTATCAAGGTACAATTCCTTTACCAGCAGCCTCAATTACTAAAGTAGCAACTTCTTTAGTTGCCTTAGAAACTTTTAATCCCGACCATCAATTTATCACATTAATTGGTACAACAGGAAAAATTGAAAATGGTGTATTAAATGGAGATTTAGTCATTCAAGGAGGAGAAGACTCATTTTTTGTTTGGGAAGAAGCGATCGCTATTGGAAATTTATTAAATAAAATAGGGATTCAAAGAGTTACTGGGAATCTAATTATTACTGGTAAATTTTACATGAACTTTGAATCTAATCCTCAGACTGCTGGTAATTTTCTTAAACAAGGATTGAACAGTCAAATTTGGCCGGGAGAAGCTTTAAGTCAATATGAAACTTTACCTCCAGGTACGCCAAAACCTCAAGTAATAATTGATGGTGTTGTAGAAGTTTCTCCCACTCCTCCTGAAAATATAAAACTATTAATTAGGCATTATTCTTTTCCCCTAGCTGAACTGGTGAAGAAAATGAATCAATATAGCAATAATTTAATGGCAGATATGTTAGCTGAAGCTGTGGGAGGTTATCAAGTAGTTGCGACAAAAGCTGCTGAATTTATCGGAGTACCAAAACAGGAAATTCAATTAATTAATGGTTCTGGTTTAGGGGAGGAAAATCGCATTTCTCCTCGCGCTGCTACGGGAATGTTTCTAGCAATTAATAAATATCTTCAGCAATACAATATGAGTGTGGCAGATGTATTTGTTATGGTTGGCAAAGATAAAGGTATTTTAGATGAACGTAAACAGCTTCCAAATTTTGCAGTAGTTAAGTCTGGAACTCTCGATTATGTTAGTGCTTTAGCAGGAGCTTTACCAACAAAAGAAAAGGGTGTTGTTTGGTTTACAATTCTGAATAAAGGAGCTAGTGTAACTCAATTAAGAAATCAACAAGAAATTTTACTAAGAGATATGTTGAACAAGTGGGGTACTGTTGAGTTATTGCCTCCAGAATTAACAGCTAATCCTGAGAGAAAAACTAAAACTTCTCAGAGTGAAATTATTGAAAATGGGAAAAAATAAGAATCTAGATAAGTCAAAAGTAAGATTAATACTATTACAAAAATTTCTGAAAAAAATCTTAGAGATTGAATGTATTAGGAAATATAAAAAGGAGATATAGCAATCCTATTTTATTCGTGGCAAAAATCTTACTACTTTTTAGGCAACAGGCAACAGGCAACAGGTAAGAGTTTCAACTTTTTTATTTACTTTTTAATTACCCGCAACCTATTTAGGATTGCTATAGGGAATAGGGAATAGGGAAGAATAAATAAATAAAGACAACTATTTGTCATTTATAAATATAGGAATGTATCTACCGAACACCTCTGTATCTACCAGATTTCAATCCCTTGAAGTATTAACGCTTTTAGATTTTATATTATGTACGGTTAAATAGTTATAATTAAAGTTCGTAGTAGGGCTTTAGCCCGAACTATAGATAGGGCTAAAGCCCTACTACAAACAAAATTTTTTTATGAGCGAATCAAGATTAAAACAGCTTGTCAGCCAAGGTAAAGCGACCATATTTTACATTCACGGAACTGATAGAAGTGGATCTACGCTGGCCGAAGTGATTTTTTCAAAATTGGCGGATAGAGCAATCCATCAACCTTTTTTACGTCTGAATAAAAAACTGGGAGGTATCCTCAGACCTAATAAACAGCCCTTTGATGCTGACATCTATGAAATGGGTTGCGGCTTGATTGTTGAGCAGATAAAAGAAATTCTCCAGCAGAAAAACCACGCTACAATTTGTGTCAAAGAAACTACTCGTTTCTTTCATTCCCAAATTTGGGAGCAATGGATTCAGATTCCTGAAAAGTTTCTGTTTACAATCCGGGAGCCTCACTTACAACACTTATCATGGTTATCCTTCTTGACTGACTTAGCATACAAGGGCAATGGCTTATTGATGACCAATCCTTACAAAGTCCTGGAAAAAGCCCAAACAACAGAAGCCTTAGACATCCAAAGCTTCCGACCTGGAGGGCCTTCGGGTACAATTATTAGTTATAATTTGCAGATATGGCAGAATTTAATCAGAGATTGGAATTTGTTGCAATCTAGGATTGCTGGAAGTTCAAAAAAACTGGCAGTTCTGGATTTAATAGAACTTAGGCAAAATCCTGAATATGCAATTGGCAAAACAATTGAGCAATTAGGTTTTGAAATTGATAATGTTGAGAGGCTCAATCGCAATTTAATGGTGCAGTCTCAAAACAAGGTCTTTAATAACATAGTAGCTTCCTACCCTTCTGCAACAATAAAAATACGCAATAGCAATGAAATAGAGCTGTTAGTTCCTGGGGAAGCTATCGCGACCTACGCCTTTTCACCTCAGTCACAAGAGCTGATTTTGCGACTGATACCCCTGTACCTCGATATGCTCTACGCACCCGAAAATGCTGCTATGCCATCTTCGCAACAACTAGAGGAGACTGTGGCAGGCAGCGAAACTTTGAAATTAGGAGATATTCATCCTTTTGTTGCCTACGCGATCGCGAGTTTCCATCAGCACAAAAACCCAACCCCAGAAATTAATTCCCTGCTAGAGAGGATTTTCAATGGGAAAACGAAAACTGTTTTGGGGGAAGAAAAGCCAAACTCAGAATTATTCGGAGATTCTTTTGCAGTGGTGGATGCTTACGACTACAATTGTAGAAATTAAATCTTTAAACCTATGAATCAGGACTTAGGCAAAATATTAAGTTATACACTATCTGTAGGGGCGAACGGCCGTTCGACCCTACTAGATATGGTAGTTCTGCGTAAGTCCTGTGAATGAGAAGTAATATGCAAAAGACTGTTTATCCACCAATCGTAACTTATGTGGGTGAAAATCCTAGTAAGTTTATCAAACAATTAGAGAATGCCTACAACCATCAATTTTGGCAACAAGAAGGAAACAATAGACAACTTTATCGTTCAGGTGAAAGTATTATTGCTATTGAAAAAGGCAAAGCTCCTGACGACCATCTATCCATAGGCCCCTCTGATATTACGTTGCCGGTTTCAGAGCGCTATTTTAACGCCTTGGTCAAGCGCTTAAAACAGAATACAGAATTATTCTACACCGATTATCTCACTGTTCATCAGGACAATAAGCCGAAAGTTGAATTAGCTTTAGAAAAAAACTTGACTCTAACAGTTATTCCCAAAAAACAGGCTACCCCAGTAACTATATCAAATACAGAGACACCATTAGCGCCAGATCACACCGTTTCGGTTAAATAGTTATTATAATTAAAGTTCGTAGTAGGGCTTCAGCCCTACTACAAACCATATACTTTATTATAAGTGATTATCCGAACATAATATTAACAGCAGTTAACCCCTGTTAGCAAAAAAACTATAAAAAACCGAAGGGTAAATACCCAAATACTTAATCACTAGAAAACTAAGCCAGACATTCCACATAGCCATCGTCAAGCTAGTAGCGATCGCTGCTCCAATGGAACCAAATATAGGAATTAATACTCCATTCAAAACAATATTACTTAAAGCAGCATAACCATAAATAAAAACCGCTTTATTTTGATGACCTGTCATAATCAACAAGAAACCCACAGAGCCACATAAAGCATTCACTAACTGTCCTAAAACCAAAATCTTTAACTGCCAGTGAGCAACAACAAAATCTGACCCAAAAAGCCCCATCACAGGTTGGGCGAAAATAATCAAGATAGCAGCAACAGCTAGGGAAGACCAGAACATCCAGACAGTTACTTTAGAGACCAGCTTTTGTAACTCCTGGCGATCGCCTTGCACATACAGGGTAGTAAAAACAGGAGCGACTACGATATTAACAGTTTGCAAAGAGAAAGCTACCCATTCAGCAGTCTTCACCGCCGCGCTGTAAATCCCCGCCTCTTCAGCTCCAATTACCGAACCCACCATCACAATATCTGTTTGATTCAAAATCTCCCTAAATCCCGCTTGTAATAACAAAACTAGGGCGATACTTATCCATTCCCGGTAGTTATAGATGGGAGTAGTCTGCTCAACTTCTGTATTCAATTTGCCCCACAACAACCACAACTGGAATGATAGGGCGATCGCCAACATTACCATTGCTATTTCGATAGTTGTGATGCTGCGGAGTGCGTGGTTTCTTTGCCAAAAGAATAATCCTCCTGACAGCAATAATATTGGCCATATTACTAGGGAGGGTGCATAGGCTAAAGTTACATCTTTCATTGCTCTAGCTGTTTCCAAAAATAATTGGACTAAAGCTTGTAGTGGCACTAACCAAATCCCGATTAGAAGTGGTTTTGCGTAGGCAAAGTTGTGATAATGATTGAGCAATAAAATTAGACCCGTGGAGACTAAGCACAACAAGATACTATTCAATATGGTCAGTAATAAGCTACCACGGATAATACCGCCCAAACGCCCCCAATCTTGCTTAACTCGGTATTCGGAAATTAAGCGCAATACGGTGCGAGGGAAACCCAATCCTGCTGGAATTGCTAAGAGTAATGACCAAGAGATGACATATTCATAAATTCCGTACTCGGTTTTGCCCATCCATCGGGCTAGAAATACTTTAACTAAGTAGATTAGCAGTAACCCTATTAATTGAATAATCAAGGCTACTTTAACATCTTTAACTAGAGTGCTGAAATTGAAACTGTCTGAATTTGCTGATAATGAAGTTTGAGTCATAAGATTTTTTCAAGAAGGAAGAAGGAAGAAGGAAGAAGGAAGAGGGCTTAAATTTCCTAATGGATAACTTTTGACTTTTAACTTTTGAAGTGATGAACAATAACCCTATTAATTGAATAATCAAGGCTACTTTAACATCTTTAATTAGAGTACTGAAGTTGAAACTGTCTGAATTTGCTGATACAGGACTTACGCAGGGGCACTATATATAGAGTGCAAAAACTGTAGCAATATAGTTTTTAACACTACATACATGGTATCTGCGTAAGTCCTATGATAATGAAGTTTGAGTCATAAGATTTTTTCAAGAAGGAAGAGGGAAGAAGGAAGAAGGAAGAAGAAAGAGGGCTTAAATTTCCTAATGGATAACTTTTGACTTTTAACTTTTGAAGTGATGAACAATAACCCTATTAATTGAAGAATCAAGGCTACTTTAACATCTTTAACTAGAGCGCTGAAGTTAAAACTGTCTGAATTTGCTGATAATGAAGTTTGAGTCATAAGTAGGTTGGTGAAAAAATTTACAAGTACGTCATTGCGACTGGAACGGAGTGGAAGGAAGCAATCTCCGCCAACTCCTGAGATTGCTTCCTATCGTCGCTGCGGACAACTGTTCAACTGGATTTTATATTAGACATATCCGGAAAAGAGGGAACACTTAACTGGAAACACTTAACCCACCCCTATGCTCCCAGGAGGGGAGTAATTGATAATTTCTGGATGATAATTGATTTGATTTTTAATTTTCACCACATGTCTATTAGATGCTAATTTTATCAGGTAAAAAGCTAGCGAGCAAGATGCTCGCACTAATTCATCTCGCAAATATGCAACACCTGCTTTAGAGTGTTATAAGAAACCGAGTTTAATATGACTTCAGAATTCTGACTTCTGAATTTTGAATTCTAACTTAACGCCTTGGATCGACAGGTCTTGCCACTAAAATACCAATGGCACTTTCCACATTCCAAATATATCTTTCTAAATCATAAGCAACCGTTACTTTTCCTGCAGGGGAAGCATGAATAAAACCAATATTACCATCAGAATTACGATAAACTAAGCCAGTATGAGTCACATCTAATCCATTAATTTCTGTCGCGACGGCTATAATATCACCTGGTTTTAGCTGAGAATAAACACTGCTAATTTTATAGTATGGAATGTAGTTAATTTTCAGTTTACTAATACTATCTTCCATACTAACAATACACTGATAGTTCGCATCATTCCTAGCAATTTGTGGATACTTCAATCTATTTTTACTCATAAAAAATAATTGCTTATTTACCCTTTCACCGCCTAATTCCACACCGATATCTCTAACATTTCCACGTCTTTGATTATCAGCAATCCATTCAGAAAAATAATGTAAACGGCTGCAATATCCATCCATTTTACCTTTCCAGTATCGCTGGTTTCTAATATTATTAATAAAGGTCAAATAAGAATAATCTTCCATTGCTATTCCCCTAGCCATTGCCAATACAGTTTCCACAAATAATACACAATCAAATCCATCCAAAGTAATAACTAAAGACTCTTGATTTGATTTATCTAATAATCCAGCTTTGTAGGGAGTACCAATAAAATAATCAGCGATCGCCTGCATAATTTCTGCCATGGAAAGTTGAGAAAGATTCTGTTTTATGGCATACTCCATCACTGGTTTAAACTTGGGGTCTTCTTGAATACTATTCGGTGGTATTTTATTAATTCCTTTTTCTCGACGACTTTTATTTAAGTGAATATCAATTAATGGTCTTGTGGGAGGTTGAGACGGACCTACTGGGAATTCTTTTAAAACATTTCGCTTTGATAAAGTAGATAATTTTGAGAAATCATTACCAGATAAATCTAGGGATTTTAAAGTAGTATCGGAAAATTGAATTAGATGCAAATTTAATAATTTTTCCGAAATAGACACTAGGGGATTAATTAACTTTTCATCATCAGATTTTATTTTGTCATTATCCCGATCCTTAGCAAGATATTTTGTCTGAATATTGCCATCTTTTTGAGCAGCATTAACCAGGCTTAAAAAAGACATTGAACTATTTAACACCAGAGGAAAATTTACTGTGTAGAAGCCAGTGACTGCCACTGCTAAAACAGTTAAATCTAATAATTTTCTCATTTTTTTACCAGGAATTTTAGACTACAAATATGTGCAAGTATCGGTTATAGCTGATAGCTGACGGCTAATGGCTAAATGCTTACCAATAGATGATTTTCAATAATTAATAATTAATAATTAATAATTACCTCTTCTTTTTAATTAGAGGATTGTTTAAAAGATTTTTTTTGTTTTTTTATCTTTAAAAAGAGAGGAGTTAAACCTTGAATTTTCGGCAATTATAGATGGTTTGATTATCAAATATTCATTATTTATTATTCATTATCAATTAAATTAAGTACAGTTTTAACCATAGGTAATTATCCATTATCCATTATTAATTATCCATTATTCATTATCCATTATCCATTAATAAAAAGTATGTTATCCTAAACAAGAAGAAATTGGTAATAGTTACTGATGTGAAACCTACATTTTTGAACAATCGCTATCGAGTTATACGAGCCATCAGTAGTGGTGGATTTGGGGAAACCTTTTTAGCCCAAGATACCCAAATGCCTTCTGGTCGCTATTGCGTAATTAAGCAACTTAAAGTAGTTACAAATAATCCTGATATTTACCAAGAGGTACTACAACGCTTTCAACGAGAAGCGGCCATTTTGGAAGAATTAGGGGAGACTAATACTCAAATACCTAAATTATATGCTTATTTTAGCGATACAGCAGGTCAATTTTACTTAATACAAGAATGGATAGAAGGAGAAACCCTGGCAAAAATAGTAGAAACTACAGGTAAAATGACAGATAGTTATGTTCAGAAAATGCTGATTAGTTTACTATCGGTTATTAACTATATACATAGCAGAAATATTATTCATCGGGATATTAAGCCGGAAAATATTATTTTGCGTCAAGAAGATGATTTGCCAGTTTTAATAGATTTTGGGGCAGTAAAAGATTCTATTACTACAGCAATTAATTCTGAAAAAAATACACCTATTTCTATTATGATTGGCACTCCTGGATATATGGCTTTTGAACAAGCTGCTGGACGACCTGTTTATGCAAGCGATTTATATAGTTTAGGAATAACAGGAATTTATCTACTCACAGGAAAAGTTCCTCAAGATTTAGAAATGGATTTACAAACTGGAAAGATTATTTGGCAGCAACATACTAATAATTTAACTCCTAAATTAGCAGGAATTTTAGATAAGGCAGTTCAACCTAATATTAGCGATCGCTTTGCTACAGCTAGAGAAATGTTAGAAGCTTTACAGCCTGATTCAATTCAGGTTTTTACTAATGAAACAGAACAGTCATCTCCATCCTTAGTAGTTATCAATAATTCTGACAAAACAACAACTTTAGATTCACCTGTAGATAAACATTTAGAACTACCTTCAACTCAACTATCTATCAGTCGGAAAAATTGGCATAAAACTCTAGTTATTAGCAGCGCTATTGGTAGTTGTTTTTTGATTGGTATTTTGCTCAAAAATACCTTAATTAAATTTGCCCAACCACAATTAGAAATACCAACCTTTCCCAAACCACCTACCACAGAATTAGTAATATCAATTTCTCAACCACAAGCTAAAAAATTAATCCAGACTTGGTTAAAAGCAAAAAAAGATATATTTGCTCCTCCCTATAATCAAAAACTTGCTGCTGAATTGACAACAGGAAAAGTATATGATAAAATCGCTTCTTCAAATGGAGCGATCGCCTGGTTAAAAGAAAACAATGCTTACTATCAGTATGGAATTCAAAAAATAGACAGTATTGAATATTTTTCAACCCAAGGAAATCAAGCCACCATTCAACTTAAAGTTACTGAAGAATATCAACTCTTTAAAAATGATAAATTAGAAACTCAAAGGTCAGGTTCATCCCAATTAACAGTCATCTATAATTTGCAATTTATAGACGGTAAATGGAAAATAGCTAGTTCTATAATTCTGTAGAAATAATACTATTTTGACTACTCCCCGGACTCAAGTCACGGGGATTCTAATCGGATTAAAATCCGATGAATGCTTACTAAACTTCTGATACCAATTCACTTAAAAAATGTCACAAATACAGCGGATTATACCTTGGTGAGGTACACCAATTGTGGGCAAGATGCCTAGAAAGATTTAATTGTTAATATCTGTACTTCATATACTTGGAATATGCTGTATCTATACAACAAAAAAATCGAATAGACTAATACTATGAATTCAACAACATTATCAATCTCAAACAACTGGTCTATTTTATCTCTCGAAGCTGTTCTAGCTATAATCATTAATCAACTTCGAGTATTCACAAAATCCTCAGAAAGTATTGGCTTGACTACTAATATTTGGCACTCAACTAAGTCTCCGGTTCAAGACAAACCGAAACCTGAAAATAGACGAGAAAGAGGAAGTCGAGGAAATACATCCGAGCAAACAATATCATCCCCAGAAAGCCCTAAAGAAACTCCTGATTTTTATGCCTTACTTATCGGAATAAACTTTTATTTTCCCCATAAATTAGAAGGTGGTAGCTACAGAAACTTGCGGGGATGTGTCCGAGATATTAATCATGTTGAAAACTATTTAAAAAATACTTTCAACCTTAGTCCTGACCAAATTATTAAACTGACTGCCACCGCTTCAGATAATCCCAAACAACCGAAAGAATCAGAGGAATTTTTGCCAACCTATCAGAATATTGTTGCTAAATTTAAAGAGTTAGCAGCTAAAGCAAAACCTCAAGACCGAGTATATATTCATTATTCCGGTCATGGCGGACGAGCAAAAACAATTTTTCCCAATATTAAAGGTATTTCTGGTTTGGATGAAGCGTTAGTTCCTACAGATATTGGTCAACCAAATTCACAGTATTTACGCGATTTAGAATTTGCAAAATTACTCGAAGAAATGGTCGAAAAAGAGTTAGTTGTTACTCTGGTACTCGATAGTTGTCATTCCGGTGGTGCAACAAGGGAAATGGAAGATGACCGGGTTCGTGCTGGAGGTTTTATTGATATGACTTCTCGACCTACGGATAGTTTAGTTGAATCTCTTCAACAATTAGAAGAAAATTGGGAAAAATTAACAGCAAATAGTCGGAATATTACTGTTGCTAATGGTTTGTTACCAGAGCCACAAGATTATACTTTAATTGCAGCTTGTCGGGATAATGAATTTGCTTTTGAAGATGTTTTTGAAGGAACAGAACGCAACGGTGCTTTGACTTATTTTATGTTAAAAGCTTTGCAAGAATTTGGTACAGAACTTTCTACTGAAGACCTATTTAATCGGATTTCTAATTTTGTTCATAATTGCTTTGAACGACAAACACCGATGTTAATTGGAGAGACAAAGGGCACTTTTTTTGGCGGTCAATCTGTTGTTAGTAGTCCTACTCCTACAGTAATGGATGTAGATGTTGCTAAAAACCGAATCAAAATTCAAGTTGGTCAAGCTAATGGTTTTAAAAAAGGAGCAGAATTTGAGATTTTCAAATTTAGGACTAGGAATTTTCAAGACAGCCAAAATAAAGTTGCTACAGTCAAAATTGTTGAATTAGGAGCATCTGATAGTTGGGCAGAAGTAACAGAATTACACAATATCAGAACCATTAATAATGATTTAAAATCAGGAATGATTGAAATAGGTTCACCTGCTGTATTTCTCAGTCCTGGGGTGAAACAAATTCGGAAAGTGGCTATAATTTTGCCAGAAAAGTTACCGGAAATTCCTGGTGTAAATGTGGCGTTATTGCCTAATGTTATTCCAGCTAAGAAAGAACAAGTTGCAGGTAATCGCTGGATAGAATTTTGTTCGGAAACGGATAAGGATGTAGATTATTTTGTTTCTCTGAATGCTGCTGGAGAATATTTGGTTTTGGATGCTGAGAAACAGCCTGTTAAAAATATTATTTTTCCGATAAAAGTCGATGAAGCGGAAGCTAGTCAAAAGTTGATTAATCGCTTAATTCATATTGCTAAATATCAGAGTATTTTGGATTTGGATAATGATGTATTTGCTCCAGATATCAACGGAAAATTAAAGTTGGAATTGGGTAATAAGTCAAAAAATAGAGATTTTTTACCTTTAGAAACAGACAACAATAATCTTTATGAATTGGAAGAAGAAGAAAATGTTTACCTGAGAATTAGTAATGAATCTAATCTAACTTTGAATGTTACAGCTTTAATACTTCAGGCAGATTTAAGTATTCTCAGATTCTATCCTCAAGGTAAACCTTATGATGTTGTAGAACCTGGTCAAACAAGAGAAACTGAAGAGGAAATAAGCATCTCATTGCCAGAAAATTATCAGGAAGGGATAGATGTGATTAAGGTATTTGCAACTATGGATGCCACGAATTTTCAAATATTAGAATTACCCGCATTAGACCAATCTCGAAAAGGATTTGGTAATCAACAACCTACTAACGCTTTAGAAGAATTATTAGCAGCAGTTGTAGATGAAGATTCGCCCCAAAGAAATATGAAGATTAAAACTTCTGCTAGTAAGAAATGGACGACAGAAAAAGTGGAGGTGTTGCTGAGGAAGTAGTCAGGATACAGGAGTCAGGAGTTAAAAAATGTGTATTTCTGGTAGAAAAACAATCATCTTAATTTAAAATTGTCACATTAATTTAAGGCAGTGGGAGCATCTTGCTCCCGTGCCAGGTATTCTTTATTTGCTGTATACCATTACTATGCAGGACTACCAAAACCTCAATTTTCACATTTCATACCAAGCATCTATGACTGATAACTGATAACTGATAACTGAAATGGCCCAACAACCAAATTCCAATAAACACATAAATATTGATGGTACTGCCTCCGTAGAAGGTCAAGTTGGTCAAGCTGGACGAGATTTAATTCAGACTGTAACAGTTTATGAAGGCATCAGTATTGCTGCTTTGTTTCGTCGAGAAGTCAAACCACCAACTCAACAAGAATATCGCTGGCGCAAAAAACTACTCGACCAAGTTCAACAATATTGGGTAAAAGATGTTTTAGAAAGGTCTCTGCATCATCGAGCGATGATTGACCTGGAACTTGAAACACGAGATGATCTAGTCGAACGTCCCTCCTTTGGTAATGTGCAAATTTCCCCTCAAGAGTCAGAACAACCTGTATCTATAACTGGAGGAATGACCACTGCATTCCGTCGTCTGGGGGAAGGGCGAACTTTACTAATTTTAGGTGAACCCGGAGCGGGGAAAACAACCGTGTTATTGAAATTGGCAAAGGATTTAATTGCTGAAACCGATAAAAATTTGAATCAACCTATACCCGTTGTTTTGAACTTATCCTCTTGGGCAAAAAAGCAGCAAAAAATAGCTGACTGGTTAGTTGATGAACTTCAGAGTAACTATGGTGCAACTAAATCTCTGGGTAAAATATGGGTGAAAGAGCAACAACTGTTACTTCTGCTGGATGGTTTGGATGAAGTGAAAGCCAAACATCGGGAAGCTTGCGTCCAGGCAATTAATCAATTTATGCAAGAGTATGGGTTAGTTGAGATGGTAGTCTGTAGTCGCATCAAAGAGTATGAAGCTCTCTCAACTCGTCTGAAACTACGGGGTGCTATCTATGTTCAACCTCTGACATCGGAACAAGTTAACCAATATTTAGACAAAGCAGGGTCACAACTACAGGGTGTGCGAACTTTATTGCAACAAGATACAGCTCTGCAAGAGATGATGAAATCTCCCCTAACGCTCAGTATTGTCAGCATTGCTTACAAAGATGTATCTGCTGAAAATTTACCACAAATAGGTTCTATTGAGGAACGTCGTAAGCATCTTTTTGATACTTATATTGAGCAGATGTTTCACCGTCATGGGCGAACTGTGAGGATGAAATATAAGCCAGAGCAAACCAAATATTGGCTGACTTGGTTGGCGACTCGGATGGTACAGGAGTCTCAAACTGTTTTTTTGATTGAGAAAATGCAGCCTACTTGGTTAGAAAAGAAGGGTGAACGTATCTTTTATCGCATTGTTAGTGCATTAGCTTCAGGGATAGCTTTTGGCCTGATTGGAGGGCTAATTGGAGGGCTAATTGGAGGGCGGATTGGAGAGCTGATTGAAAAGCTGATTGGAGGGGTAATTGGAAACCTGGTTAGAGGGCTGGTTTACAATTTGGTTTACAATTTCAGGCTGGAACTGAGGTTGGCTTTCGGGCTGACTTTCGGGATGACTTTCGGGCTGACTTTCGGACTGATTTTCGGACTGATTTTCGGGCTGATTTTCGGGCTGATTTTCGGGCTGATTGAAGGAGAAATTAAAACTGTTGAAAGCTTAAAATGGTCGAGTCAAGAATTTAAAAAAAGTATAAAAAAAGGACTGATTATCGGGCTGAGTATGCTGATTATCGTGCTGATTATCGGGATGATTTACGGGCTGATTTTCGGACTGCTTAGAGGGCTGATTGACGGGCTAAGTATGCTGATTGTAGGGCTGACTTTCGGGATGATTGAAGTGCTGAATTATGGGCTGATTGTAGGGCTGATTTTCGGAATATTATATACTGTTCTTCAAGGATTAAAAAAGTCAGATATAGAGACTAAAACAGTCCCAAATCAAGGAATAATAAAATCAATATCTAACGCTGTGACATTGGGATTTTTTATATCTATAGCAACAGGAATAATAGGATTATCAGTTATAGAAATAATAAATAGTATTTTTACCAATACTGATAGTATTTTTATCAATAATGATGGTATAGACAGACTTTGGTTATGGTTTATTGTACCATTCGGTCTAATAATCGGGCTAGCTTTCGGCGGTGGATATGCTGTCATTCAACACCTAACTTTACGTTCAATGCTTTACAAAAAAGGTGTTGCTCCCTGGAATTATGCTCGTTTTCTTGACTACGCCACAGAACTAATATTCCTACAAAAAGTTGGGGGTGGTTACATCTTTATTCACCGGATGTTACTGGAACATTTTGCTAAAGTTGAACTAGAGACTACTCCAGAAAGTTAGGTTAAAATTTCTCAGTTAATAGACCTAGCAAATAAACCGACTTTAGAGGGATTAAATCCTGTACCATCAGAACAAGTTAAAACATCAGAAACTGAAGCAGTTTCATATAAAATTTGTAGCAATTGCCAACATGAAAATCCACTTGAATTTAACTTTTGTTCCCAGTGTGGAACTGCTCTAAATTCTCACTGATTTTATGACTAAAATAATTATAGCAATTCCCACAGTTATGAAGTACATTTATGATCCCCCTAAATCCCCCTTAAAAAGGGGGACTTTGAAACCTCCCCCCTTTTAAGCAGTTCCCCCCTTACTAAGGGGGGTTAGGGGGGATCTGGAGGCAGGGGGGGATCTAAAACTATACCTCATAGAATTAGAGAACTACTATACATCATATTGTATGTAATTGTAGTTTAGCATTAAAATATCTAATCGGGCTAAAGCCCTACTACGAGATATTAATTAAAGGAAATTACAACCATGAAAAAAATACTCATTTTCTTATCTAATCCTACAGATTCAAGTCAGTTACATTTAGGCAAAGAACATAACGAAATTGACGATGCGTTGAAACAATCAAAAAAACGAGATGAATTTCAAGTAGTTAGTAAATTAGCGGTTCGAGTCAAAGATTTACGACGAACATTATTAGAATTAGAAGATAATGAACGGGCAATTGTACATTTTTCAGGTCATGGTGCAGGCAGTGATGGACTTATTTTAGAAGATGATTCGGGCAAAACAAAACTCGTTAGTAGTGATGCTTTAGCCATACTTTTTAAACAGTTTCAACAGCAAGTAGAATGTGTAATTCTTAATGCCTGCTACAGCGAACAACAAGCCGAAGTTATTCATCAACATATTGACTGTGTTATTGGTATGAATAAAGCAATTGGAGATGTAGCAGCAATTAATTTTGCCACAGCATTTTACGAAGCATTAGGAGCAGGAAAAAACTATGAAAAATGTTTTGAATTTGCTCGTACTTCTCTGAATTTAGAAGGAATTTCTGAGTCACAAACCCCAAAGATTTGGTATCGACCTCGACGTAATAATTCTGATATTCAGGAAACAAAAACTGCTGAAAATACAGATAATTTATCCTCTCCACCTGTATCTCAAACAATGACATTTAGTGGGGGTACTGTTACAGGTCTAGTCGGTCAAGCCGAACGAGACCTAAATCAATCTTCCAATAAATTCTAATCTTTTGATAATATTAGTTTTAGTGGCATTTGATATCTTTAAATACACAAAAACTCTGAAACTATTATTCCTCTTCCCTATTCCCTAATTCCAAGAGATTTTATTTACAACCAAAATCTGACTCCTATATGAATCAACAGATTTTAAATAACCGTTATCGAATTATCAAGACATTAGCAAGTGGAGGATTTGGTGAAACATTTCTTGCTCAAGATACTCAAATGCCCTCCGGTCGTCTTTGCGTTATTAAACAACTTAAACCTATAGTAAATAATCCTCAAATTTATCAACTTGTACAAGAAAGATTTCAAAGAGAAGCGGCTATTTTAGAAGAACTAGGAGAAACAAATAATCAGATTCCACGATTATACGCATATTTTACAGAAAACGGACAATTCTATCTAGTACAAGAATGGATAGAAGGAGAAACTCTGACAAAAAAATTAGAATCAGAAGGAGTTTTTAACGAAAATTCCGTCAGACAAATCCTCGTTAGTTTACTCCCTGTTTTAGAATATGTTCATAGCAAAAGAATCATCCATAGAGATATAAAACCAGGCAACATAATCTGGAGAGAAAGAGACGAGTTGCCAGTATTAATTGACTTTGGAGCAGTCAAAGAATTAATGGGAACAACCTTCAATTCACAAGGCAATCCCTCTCGCTCCATAATAATAGGAACTCCAGGATTTATGCCACCCGAACAAGCAGCAGGACATCCAGTTTATGCCAGCGATCTATATAGTTTGGGATTAACGGTAATTTATTTATTAATAGGAAAAAATCCCAGTCAGTTACCAACAAATTCGCCCTGGGAAAATTTTACAACAAATATAACTCCCCAACTGACAGAAATTTTAAATAAAGTCATTCAACCTAACCCAAGCGATCGCTACTCCATCGCTGGAGAAATGCTTCACGCCCTAAATTTTGGCCCAACTGCCATGGCACCCACAGTACCCTCTCCACCACCTCCCATCCTTTTACCTGTCTCAGAAGCTCCCTCACCAGCACCAACCCTTGTTACATCGCCTCCACCAGAAGCTTCAAACCCTTCTCAACCTGTAGTTTCTTATCCTCCTACTCCCAAACCAAGTGCTAGTCGGATGAGAGACTGGCAAAAAGCAATAATTACAGGTAGCATAATTGGTGGATTTATTCTGATTGGAATTGTTGTAGTTAATTCTATTTCTACAGATTCTACAGATAAATCCCCAGAAAAAGTTGACCCTTCAACAACAAATATCAATCCAAATAAAGTAACTTCTCCATCACCCCTTCCCAAAATTTCAACCAAGTCTCAAAAACCTCAACCTTCCCCCAGCAAAACAGAAAGTTCAATCACAGAAACAGAAAATTCTACAGATAAATCCCCAGAAAAAGTTGACCCTTCAACAACAAATATCAATCC
>NZ_JBNHEP010000152.1:72968-107415 GCF_050015995.1 Dapis brunnea BLCC-M229
AAATAAAGTAACTTCTCCATCACCCCTTCCCAAAACTTCAAGAAAGTCTCAAAAACCTCAACCTTCCCTCAGCAAAACAGAAAAATATATCACAGATACGGAAGTTGCCAAGTTAATTAAAACTTGGTTAGAAGCAAAAGAAAAAATGTTTTCTCCTCCATACAATAGCCAAATTGCCAACGAATTAACCACAGGAGATTTTTATGAAAAAATAGCAGGAGTAAATGGTTCAATTAATTGGCTAAAAAATAATAATGCTTACTATAAATATGGCGTGCAAAGACTTGATTCAATAGAACAATTTTTTGCCAATAATGACAGTGCCACTATCAAAGTTAGAATTACTGAAGAATATAGTTTGTATCGCAATGGCAAAATTGACCCTAATGAAACAGATTTTAAAACTCTGACAATTATTTACAATTTAAAATTAATAGACGGTCAGTGGAAAATATCTAACTCTCGCACTCTCTAAATAAGGTAAGTATTTCCTACGGAATGCTGCGCAAACAGCTATTAGCTGTCAGCTTTCAGCTTTTTAATAAATGAACCAAGCATGAGCTTTTACCCATACTTTTAATTCTTTGAAATCACGAAGATGCCAATTCCTTCTCTCAAGATAATGAAATTGATAGCTGAATGCTGACTGCTAAATACTTATATCATGTCCGGTTGAATAGTTATAATTAAAGCCCAACTACGAGCTTTAATTATAACTATAGATGGGGCTAAAGCCCAACTACAAACAAAAACTTTTTTTATCACTAATTATCCGGACATGATATTACTAAATAAGTAGTCGTACTTTTAGGAATTTCCTAGTTGAGAGAGGGAAGAAGGAGTTAATAGGATGTGTAATTAATTTTGCATAGGAAATTATGAAAATTTTGCGTAAATTGTTGAGTAAATTACAGCTATTAATCATGGGAACTATTATGGCAGCAATAGTTGTCATACTTGGTCTATCAGTTATACATTTTTTTCCTGGCAAGCAGGTTAGAGATTCTACTCCGACTGTGATTACTTCACCTGAATTAAATCCTATAAAAAATGATTCTATAGAATCAATTCCTACTCAAAAATTAGCTAATAATCAACCATTTTTACAACACTTTCCTTATGCAGAAACTAATCTCGAAAAATTGATGATAGTTGGTAGTTATGGTAGAGGAGAATATCAACGTTTTGAACAACTTAATCGAGAAGCTGCTCAAAAATTAATGCACTTAATATATGCTGCTAGAACCGAAGGAATTTGGATAATTGTAATTTCAGGATTTAGAACTATTCAACAACAACAAATATTATGGAAGACTCAAGTAAAAAAATTAGGTTCCGAACAACAAGCAGCTAAATTTAACGCACCTCCTGGATATAGCGAACATCATACAGGTTATGCTGTAGATTTAGGAGATGGTCGATTTCCAAATTTAGATTTAACTCCAGAATTTGAAAATACAACAGCTTTTCAGTGGTTAAAAATTCATGCCCAAGAATACGGCTTTGAAATGTCATTTCCTCCCAATAATTCTCAAGGTATTAGTTATGAACCTTGGCATTGGCGTTTTATCAGTTCACCAGAAGCAAACGCCATATTTGCTAATGCTAAAAATAGCAAATTTTAAATTTTTAGAGTATCTGTTAAAAGAATATTTTACTGTTTATAACAAAACGATAGAAATGGAGGTATTTTATGGTTTACCTCCACTATCAATTACCACATCTACAAAGTTACAAAAATATTTAATAAATCATCCCAAAAATTCACAGACAACTGATAACCTTGGAGAATTTGTGCCGCAGACTCTTCACTATCTCCTACTTCCCCATCTATAGCATTACGCATTCTTACAGCATGGGAATGATCGATTTCTCCAGTGTGAATATCCCAAAATTCTAGGTTCAATTGAGATAATATATCTTCTAAGTCTTTGCGACCTTGAATTTGTGCCCAAATTTCTTCTAAGATTGGACCACAAATACACTCAGTACCCATACCTGCCATACCAATCGCAACGTGAGCAGGATGGCTTTTTAAATCATTCTCATAATTTTCAATTAGGGCATCAACTCGTGGATTAATTGTATTGGCGAGCATGGTTCCACCAAAACTTTCATTCAAGCCAAACAAGAATTTTTTCAGTAAATTATAGTGAGAATCATCAGGGTTTCCATCACCAGTTTCTTCAAAATAAATCTCATCTAAAAGAACTTTTAATTTACCTGGTGTAATGACATTACAAACATAGTTTAAGCTTTGAGCATGGATTTTAGTTACATAAGAGTATTGTTCTAAAACTTTAATTAATTCCGGAAGAGAAATATTTTGTAAACTTTGAAGTCTGGGGTCAAATGTGGGGTTGCCAGAGAACTTTGAGGTGTCGATAGCTTGCCAAAAACTTTCTTTGATAGAGGGGGAAGTCATTAAAACCATTTGTCTTGCTCCTTGTTTTTAAGTTTGTTTGATTGATTTATTTATCTTGATAACTATAATGATTTCCCAAACTGAAAATTTACGGATGGTAAATTGGGATATTGATAATAGTTGGCTGAGAAAATAATTAGTGACAATGGACGCAAACATTATTTTTATGTCTGTAAAAAAAGGGTTTTTAATGTGATTAGTTCATCCTTTGTCTAGAGTGGGTGCTGGATGTGTTGAAATTGATTTTTTTATGTCTTTTTTTGGGGAATGAGGAATCGGGAGACTGGGATAAATTGGGGTATTTGTAGTTCTAGAGGGACTTGACCGAAAAGTTTGGCAGCTTACGTCAACTTAGAAAACTAGGATTAGCATCTTGTCCTTGCTTATGTTATCAGAAGGCAAAATGCCCAAAATCTATTGTGGGATAATTGATAAATTGGAAGTCTCTAAGAAGATATTTGCACCTCTTCTAACATTAGACATTTCCAGAAATTATATAAGTCTTATTCAAAACGACCAATTCAATCTTTTTTCGTACCTAAATCTAATTCTATAAAAATATCCTGCCCGCTGTATAAGTGCTTTTTGCCTAGTCCTCCAAAAAGTCTATAGCAATCCTAAATAGGTCGTGACAAATCAAAAAGTAGATAAAAAACTTGAAACTCCCACCTGTTCCCTGTTCCCAGTTAAGTGTTCCCTGTTCCCTAAAAGCGGTAAGGTTTTTATACACAAATAAAATAGGACTGCTATATAGCAATCCTATCTGATTTGTAAAATTTATCCAGAAATATTCTTGCTGTATCTAAGTTTCAAGCCGATTACTGTTCACGAATGATTTAGGATTGCTATATTCTCTTTGTAAGATATCTATTGTATATTTGATGCTCAGGTTAAGTAGGTAAGTAAAGCTATTTATATCTACTGTTCAAGTAGATTTTTCTTCCCTGTTGCCTGCCACCTATTATTTATGGGTATTCAAAATATTAAATTAATTCTGTAAAGGACTTATTTATGACTAACAACTTATCAACATATTTTTTAGTATCTCATGGTAGTCGCGACCCACGACCAAAGCTGGAATTAAACAAACTAGCTGAACTTTTATCTGGACAAATACCTTTAAGTAAATATTTCAGGAAGGATAACAATATACTAAAATCTCCTGTGATTAGTACAGGGGTTTTAGAACTTGGACCGAAACCTTTACACGAACAAATTCAGGATTTTTGGGAATATACACGATCGCTCCATATTACTCAAATGCAAATAATACCTTTATTCCTTTTACCGGGAGTTCATGTCACCGAAGATATTCCCGCAGAAATTGAGATATTCCAAGATAAGGTAAGAGCGATCGCTACTTCAGAGATGGTTTTCCAGCAACAAAAGAGTAACTTGAAGCTTGAAAATAAATTAGAAATTAATACCCCTGTTAAAATCAATTTGTCTCCTTATATTGGTTCCCATCCAAAAATGGTAAATCTACTAGCGACTAAAATAACTTCTGTGAGTGCTGATGCTTGGGTAGTTATTTCTCATGGTAGTCGTCGTCCCGGTGGTAATGAAGTTGTGGAAAAAATATCCCAGTCTCTTGCGAGTAGTTGTCAAGTTTTGGTGTGTACTGCTTATTGGTCTGTTGCTCCTGACCTCAAGTCTAGGGTTGAGATATTAGTTAAACAGGGATATCAAGAAATTGGTATTTTGCCTTACTTTCTGTTTAATGGAGGAATTACTGATGCGATCGCTGATACGCTAGATCGACTCTCCCAAATATATCCTACTATTAAGTTTCATCTAACTACTCCTCTTGGCGCAACAGAGGAGTTAGCAAGGTTGGTTTCAGACTCGATCAAAAGTTAATCAATATTTTGATTTCAATAGTTTCTGTTTGTGTTATCTGTGATTTTTTTTTGATAGCTTGTCAATATTTTTGATTGCTAATTTCTCAAAAATAATAGGGTAAAAATTTATAATAATTCAAAGTAAATAATTTCTCAAAAATGCCCATAAATAAAATCCTTGAATCATTGTTTATATCATGTTTAGTAGAACAGTTATAATTAAGCTCGTAGTTTTGCTCTAGCCCTAATATAAATATTGGATGGTCTGTATAAAACTATAAACAAAAACTTTATTATAACTAATTATACCCAAATTTAGCTCCCCGGAGGAGGCAAATGATATTAAATTTTGTCTTGCCACAATCATAAAAAAAATCTATATTATTTTGCTAATTTATTTAGCAATGGGCTATAAATAGACAAAGATTATCCAAGTAGATAAAATTAAAATATATTGATGAATAAAAGACGAGTTTATCTTAGAATAGGAATATTATTACTGTTAGGAAGTATTTTCTATTTGGTAGGAAAATATTTGATTTTGACAGGTTATTATAGATTGACTTTTAACAACAAAGTAATTTTTCGTCTAGACAAGCCTGGTGGTGATAATTTTAGATTTTCTTGGGGAGATTATCCTATTTGTAAATTTGAAACGGCTCAAGCATTAGGAGAAAAAGAGTTAAAATACCGAGAACGTTTAGAAGCAGAAAGTAGTCAAGCATTAAAACAGTTTGAGGCGCAAAAACAGGATGGGCTTTTTTCTGCGATGAAGGTTGCTTATGAATTAAAACAAATTAATAACCAACCTAATATTAAATATTTAACCAGTACCCCTATTCTGACCTTACAAAAAATTATTAACGAACTTCAATCAGGCAAACCAATAGAAATTTTTCCACAGAAAAAAACTGCTGTTAAAGATATTTGGGTTGATTCTCAAGGTAATTATATAGCTATGAAAGGAGTTGTTCCTGGTATTAGGGATTTACGACTAACTCCTGATGGTAAATATATAGCTATGTTGGGAGAAGATAAGACTTTTAAACTGTGGAATGTTCTAGATGAAAAACTGGTAAAATTTGAAAAACATCCAGAAGAAGTATTGGGTATAGAGTTAACTCCTGATGGTCAAAAAATTATTCTAAATCGAATATAACAAATTAAGAATCGATCAATTATAAGGAAAATTGAAGTATGGAATTTTCAAGGTAATAAGTTAGTAGAAATGAGAGGAAATTGGAATTTTGATTGGGGAGTACAACATGAATATCCTACTGATATGCATATTATGGAAGAGACTATTCAACATTATAACTGGCAAGATATTATTAGTCCTAATGGAAAATATACTGCGATAAATCAAAGAACAAAAAACTACCTTCCTCCACCTAACAATTATTATCGTGCATACAGAATCCCTATTTTGAATTTAGAAACTGGTGAAGAAATAGCAGTTTTAAAGGATTTGAAAAAAGACTATACAAATTGGCTGAAATTTAGTCCAAAGGGTGACAGGATAATGACTCTTGAGCCAAAATTAGAAAAAAATTGGAGAGGCAAAAAAGAACGTCAGAGAGTTGTTCGTATATGGGACTTAAAAGGAAATCAACTTGCTAATTTTAAAATCCCTAACGTTAGTTATAGTATACCTAATATACACTTTAGCCCTGATGGTGAACAGTTACTTATTATTGTTGGTGGAGAAAGCATCCAATTTTGGGATACTCAAGGAAATCAGATAATGACTCTCAGGAAACCATTTATTCCTGAAAGTTGTGGTTGGGGTGATACTGGTTACCATGAGATTCGCCGAAGAATTTTCCCGACAATTTATGGTAGTCCCTCAACACCACCAAATAGAGAAAATTACTCATACTCAAGCACTTCCTCAGTAGTATCTTATTATAGTCCGACAGTATCCAGTCCAAGAGGAGAATACTTTGTTACACCTTTTAACAGCAAAGCATCTATTATTTGGGACTTAGAAGGTAATATACTAGCAAAGCTAGAAGGACGAGAAAATTGGCATAAAGACATTAGAATTAGTCCAGATGGCGATCGCATTGCCATGATAGAAGAAAACGACCGAATTAAAATTTGGGACCGATGGGGAAATTTAATTGCGGAATATGAAGGCTATACTATGGGATTAAATCAAGACTGGAGTCAAATAGTCGTAGCTTCCAGACAAGACAACAGTCTAAGACTATGGCAAATTAATGATTTAGATGAGTTACTGAAAAAGGGTTGTCAGATATTGCAAGTTGAAAGCAACTCTGAGTATATAAAAGCAGGTAGAAAACAATTGAATAAAATTTGTAGCAGTGTTGGTATTTGAGAGTAAACTAGATTAAATTAATCATTTTCTTATAAAACTCCTATTTGATATCAATATTGAAAATTAAGGGAAAATGATATAGCAATTTAATACTAATCTCTACTCCCTATTCCCTATTCCCTATTCCCTAATTAGATGAAATCATCCATACCAACAGAAACAGACTTAGTGCTAATAGGAGGCGGTCATAGTCATGCCATCGCCATCCGTAAATTTGCCATGAACCCTATACCAGGAGTCAGACTAACTCTTATCACAGATGTATATCACACCCCCTACTCTGGAATGTTGCCTGGATATGTGGCAGGTTTATACAACTTCGACCAATGTCATATCGATCTGCGTCCCCTCGCTAAATTTGCTGGCGCTAGAATATTTGTAGACCGCGCTATAGGTCTAGACCTGGAGAAAAATCAGGTACTCTGTGCTAACCGTCCCCCTGTAAATTTCGATTTACTTTCCATTGATATTGGTAGCACTCCCGCGAGTTTAACTGTACCAGGGGCAACAGAATATGCTATTGCCGTCAAACCAATATCAAAATTTATCAACTATTGGCATCAGATAACTACAATGGTTTCTGAGTCTCCCACACAGAAAATGCGGCTCGGAATAGTGGGTGGTGGTGCTGGGGGAGTAGAGTTAGCTTTCGCGGTGGAAAGTCATCTCCATCAGATTTATCGCAATGCTAAACAACCTACTGATAACTTGGAATTACATTTATTTCAGCGGGGGACGAGATTATTACCCGATCGTCATCGTTGGGTAGGAAAGGAAGTTGAGAAAATTTTGAAAAGTCGTGGTGTGGTATTGCATTTAGAGGAAAATGTTAGGGAGGTGGCAGCTCACAGTGATTTTGCCACGGATGTGCTAGACACTGATTTTGCCACGGATACACGGATGAATTATGGGAAAGTTCCAACAACAAGTGACAGTGATTTTAATACCCATGCGGGGATGAATGAAACCTCTCATTCTTCATACTCTACTCTCAAAATTATTCGTTGTGATTCGGGGTTGGAAATAGAATGCGATATTCTGTTTTGGGTGACTCAAGCATCAGCAACTCCTTGGTTACAACAAGCAGGTTTGGCAACAGATGCCAGAGGTTTTATTTTGGTCAATGAGAAATTACAGTCAATTTCTCATCCTCAAGTTTTTGCAGCAGGAGATGTGGCAACAATGGTGAATCATTCTCGCCCCAAAGCTGGTGTGTTTGCGGTGCGCCAGGGAAAACCTCTGTTTGAAAATCTCCAACGCGCTCTCCTAGGAAAACCGCTCAAGTCATTTATACCTCAGAAAAAATTCCTGATTTTGATTGGCACTGGTGACGAACGGGCGATCGCTTCCCGTGGCAGAATAGGTTTTGGACCTCATCAGTTACTCTGGCGTTGGAAAGACCGCATTGATCAGAAATTTATGGATAAGTTCTCTAATCTGACAATGGAAGGCAAAAAGCAGAATATAGAAGGCAAAAGACAAGATTCCCCAATGCATTGTGCTGGTTGTGGAGCAAAAGTAGGTAGTAGGGTTTTGGAGAATGTGCTGC
The DNA here is from genome assembly GCF_050015995.1 of Dapis brunnea BLCC-M229. Taxonomy (NCBI): domain Bacteria; kingdom Bacillati; phylum Cyanobacteriota; class Cyanophyceae; order Oscillatoriales; family Microcoleaceae; genus Dapis; species Dapis brunnea. The sequence goes on from NZ_JBNHEP010000152.1 coordinate 81,125, forward strand.
ACAAAATTCCCCAGAAAATACAGAGGGATGATATTTTGATTGGTATAGATACACCTGATGATGCTGCGGTGGTTAGAGTACCAACAGATAGGGTGATGGTGCAAACGATAGATTATTTTCGGGGGTTGGTGGACGATCCCTATTTGTTGGGAAAAATTACAGCTAATCATTGTTTGAGCGATTTGTTTGCTATGGGGGCGATGCCTCAAAGTGGGTTAGCGATCGCTACTATTCCCTATGCTGCTCCGACTAAACAGGAGCATAGTTTATATCAATTGTTATTGGGAGCAACAGAAGTTTTGAATGAAGCGGGTGCTGTTTTAATAGGGGGTCATACAACAGAGGGAGAGGAGCTTGCTTTTGGTCTCACCTGTAATGGTTTAGCATCACCAGAAAAACTATTGCACAATAGAGGGATGCAACCGGGAGATGTGCTGATATTAACGAAACCTTTGGGAACAGGAACATTATTTGCTGCGGATATGCGTCTCAAAGCAAGGGGACGTTGGATTGAAAGTGCTATTAAATCGATGTTGGTTTCTAATCAGAATGCTGCTGAGTTGTTATTAGAGTATGGTGCGACTGCTTGTACTGACGTGACTGGATTTGGATTAGTCGGACATTTGTTGGAAATGCTGAAAGGGCAAAGAGTGGGTGTGGAATTAGATATGGAAGCTATTCCTGTCTTACCAGGAGTAGCTGAAACTTTGGCACAAGGTATTTTTAGTTCTCTGTATCCAGAAAATCTGCAACTATCTGCATCAATTCAAAATCGGGAACAGGCGAGTTTGCATCCTCTTTATCCGTTGTTGTTTGACCCGCAAACTTCTGGTGGGTTGCTTGCTACGGTATCTGCTGAGTCAGCGAGTGCTTGTTTGAATGCGCTGCAACAGAAGTATCCTGAAAGCATAATTATTGGGCGAGTGTTATTGTTAAAGACTGGAATGCTGCCGATTAAAATTAATTTTTGACCAATAAATAAGGTACTGATACCGTTTCACGGAATTCAAAACTCAAAAGTCAAAAGTTAGATTTTATAGACTCATAACTTTTACAATAAAGTAGTTTCAGTAAATTATTTCATATCTAAAGTTTGAAACTATTTGTGACATTTTTAATCTGATATCAAATCCGCTGGATTCGGTATAAAAAATGTTTTATCCTACATTCCGCACGACAAAATGTAGTCTAAAAATAGAAGACAGGAGACAGGAGACAGGAGACAGGAGACAATTATAGTGGTCAATAGGAGTAAGTAATTGAGTATTTTGCCATTTACTGAGAAGACCAGATTTGCTCCGAGGAATCACTTTCTACCATTGGTGGCCTCAAGTCATGTCTGAAGATACTTATATTATGGTTAATTAATGTGACTTGATATAACCATAAACTCCCCAATACTGATTTCACTCCTGTCGCTACGGCAAAACCAGCAAAACCTAATTCTGCCTCTTTATTCCCCACTGCAGTTTGACAAGCAGATAATACTAATAATTCCACTGCCGGATTATTCCAACCTAAATGTCTAACTTGATTTAATCGCAATTTTTCGTCCCATAATTGAATATAAGATTTACTCACATCTCCTTTTCTAAATTCAGCATGAGTAGCTAAATGAATAATCGGATAGGGATAATTTTGACGTTGACTAATTAGATTTTTTAGGGTGAATTCTTCATTGAAGAAACTATTACCTTGCCATAATTCTTTAGAGATAGTTTCTAACTCTACAGGTACAGCAGGCAAAGGTGTATTTGCCCTGAATTCACTAGCTCCCATTCCTAATAATTTTGTATTTTTAAGAGGGCGATAACGACTATCCATTAAACTCACACTCGGAATTAAACTAATACTATATTTCTCAATCAAAAATTGTTCTCCATCATGTAAAGCTGCCAGAGGTAACAAACGAAAACCACTATCCATACTGAATAAAATAGTATCAATATTAGCTGCTGATAATTCGGCTGCAATTGGAGCAATTAACCACTTATATAATTGTTGAGATTCTGCTAAATAACTTGTTGATTGACGATTTCTGGGGTCGATAATTTCTGAGATTAATTTAATAGCAGCTAGTTTCAATTTTTGACGATTAACGGAGGGAATGGTTTTGAGAATTGGCTGACCATCTTTGGTAAATAATATGATTTGGATTTGGTCGGCATAAGCATTAATGTAAACAACGGCTGATTCTTTTCCTGTTTGAGAAGCCATGTCTGTCAAAATATCTCGGACGTTTTGTGTATTGACTAATTTTTCGTTAAAGTCTTCTCCAAAATAATCTGAATATTCTTTGATGCGGTTTTCTTCTAACATGGTTAATATTTGGTCTGAACCTGTGGCAACTGTGAGAGGATTGGTATTAACAGTATCAATTATGTTTAAGATTTCTTGAGTGTCAGTGGTATTGTTGATAGATGATTCTGTTTTTTCTTTAGCAGTAACTGTATTAGTTGTTTGATTATTACTACTGGGGGTAATGGTTGAAATTATCTCGGAAGTTGTGGTTTTTGATAAAGTGGTTGTTTCTATAAAATTTGTGGTAGTATTATTCGGAATATTAGTATTATTATTCTGGAGATTTTCTTGATTAATAACTTGGTTATTATCAGAAATTACTGAGGGAATATCTCTATTTTGATTGACTCCTTCGTTCTGAATATTGATAGATTCATTGCCTGGGTTTTGATTGATAAATGGTGTATTAATATCTCCTCCTGCGGTTTGATTGAGATTAGTATCATTGCCTGCATTTTGATTAATTACTGGTGTATTAATATCTCCTCCTGCGGTTTGATTGAGATTAGTATCATTGCCTGCATTTTGATTAATTACTGGTGTATTAATATCTCCTCCTGCGGTTTGATTAAGATTAGTATCATTGCCAGCAGTTTGATTAATATTTCCTGTGTTGATGTCATCTCCAGCAGTTTGATTGAGGTTAGCATCATTGTCGGCAATTTGATTAATATTTCCGGTATTGATGTCATCTCCTGCGGTTTGATTGAGATTAGTATCATTGTCGGCAATTTGATTAATATTTCCGGTATTGATGTCATCTCCTGCGGTTTGATTGAGGTTAGTATCATTCCCTGCAGTTTGATTAACATCTCCTGTAGTCAGGTCGCCTTCTGCAATTTGAATATTGTTAGTATCATTCTCTGCAGTTTGATTAATATCTCCTGTGGTTTGGTCTTCTCCCGACTCAATATTAATATTTGCATCTCCCTCTCCTGCATTTTGATTAATATCTCCTGTGGTAATATCCTCTGTTGCTCTGAGTGTTAAATTTCCAATTGTTCCATCAGAGCTAATTTCAAGATCATAAGTTGTGATGGAGCCATCTGTTGCTTCGACATTAATTTCACCTGCGCTTGTTGTGCCGATAGAGCTTAAGTCTCCTGTGCCTACTTCTTCTCCGTTGATGATAATACTGCCACTACTTCCTGCTGGTGCTTGGGTGGTAACGTTGCCTGTATTTACTTGTGCTGTGCGACTTTGAATGATTAAGTCTCCACTTTCTGTTGCTCCAAAGGATGACACATTTGCTAAATTTACACTTTCAGGAGCAGTCAGTGTGATATTTCCTCCTATTCCTTGCTCTGAAAATGACTCTATATCTCCTGTTGAGTTAATTTCTCCGATTTCACTTTCTACTGTAATTTCACCTCCGTGTTGCATTCCTTCTGAGCGAATGCCGTTAATAGTTATGTTTCCTGGGGATGTGAGGTTGACATCTCCTGCTATTCCTTCTGTAGAAAATGTGTTTAATGTTCCTTGGGCGTTGATGCTGTTTTCACTACGACTGTCTATGGTGATATTGCCTCCTCGTTGTGTTCCTTGAGAGAGTATGTTTTCTATATTGACCGAACCTTCTGCAATGATATCAACATTTCCAGCAGTGCCTCTTTCTGAGAAGGTTTCTATTGCTTGGGTGGCGTTGATTTGTGCTTGAACACTTGTGATGCTGACGTCTCCGCCTGTTGTGGATTGGTTTTGGTTGAGGGCGCTTGCTTCTAGTTTGCCTGTGGTAATATTTTCTCTGGCGTTGAGGGTAATATTGCCAGAGCCATCGGGGGAACGGGAATTTATTATTCCGGCGGTGGTGTCTATTGTGCTGTTGTTGCTGCGGAGGGTGATGTTTCCGGCGACTCCTTGGGTGGCTTCTCCTTGGGGTACGGGAATGAGGGTAAAGTTGTTGTTGACTGGTATTTCTTCTCTGACAAACCCTGATGCTAAGTCTATTTGACCTGTTTCTATTGCGAATAACGCAATAATGTCTATTGTTCCTGTGTCACCGTTGTCTGCACCGGAATATATTCTGGCAGTTTGAGTGTTAATATTATTGCCTGCTTCGAGAATAATATCTCCCCCTCTCCCTACTCCCGCGCTCCCATTCTCTCCTTCTGTTTCTGGAGGTTCGGATGCTGATATTATGTTGCTCTTTTCTGTAATATTGATATTGTTACCTGCGTTGAGAGTTATTTGACCTCCATCTCCGTCAGCAAATGAGTAGATGTTGCTAGTAGTGATGTTTCCTTGAGGTGCGTTTATGGTAACATCGCCTCCATCACCTCCTCCTGAATAGTTGGCTAGGAATTCGCCGTTACTGGTGTCAATATTTCCGGTTTCTGATGTAATGGTTATTTGACCGCCTTGTTGTTGTCCGTGGGAACTTATGGTGTTGGTAGTAATATCTGTTTTTGCTTGAAGGGTGACATTTCCAGCGTTACCTTTTTCTGAAAATGATTGAATGGGTTGAGTGGCGTTAATTTCTCCTTGTTCGCTAGCAATGCTGATGTTGCCTCCATCGGCAGTTTGTTGTGTGTTGTTGGCTTCTGAGGTGATGATGCCTGTGGTTATGTTGTTTTGGGCAGTAATTTCTATTGCACCTGCATTGCCAGCGTCGGTGCTTTTAGCGGAGATGCGACTATTGGGGGCTATCATTTCGCCGGTATTGATAGCGATCGTACCTCCTTTTCCTGTGCCTGTGGTTTCTGTTAAGATTTGACCTTCTAAGTTGAATGTTTGACTGGGAGTAATGTTGATGCTGCCTCCATCTCCACTGTCGGATGTGGCTGCTGATATTGTTGTGTTTTCGGCGATGGTGAGGTTTTCTGTTTCTATATTAATGATGCCTGCGTCTCCACTGCCTTCTGTTTCAACTGTTATTCTGCCTTCCCCGGAAATATTTATGTTTTCTGGGGCAAATATGTTGATGTTACCTCCGTCTCCTATGGAGGTTGTGCGGGCTGAGATAAAACCTTCATTAGTAAATGTAATATTGAGGTTGGGGTTGTTTTTATAGGGGTTGAGAGTGAGGATGCCTGCGTCTGCTGTGGCTTCGGTTTCGGCAAATATTCCGAGTCGGCCTGATATTTCGAGATCGTTGGTGTCTATTGTGATGTTACCTCCTCCTTCTTTGCTGGTTGCCCCTAGTGTGACTGTAGCACTTATTTGAGCGTCTTGGCCAATGTTGACTTGGGGGGCAGCGATCTCTATGTTTCCTGCTTGCCCTGCATTGTAGGTTTCTACTGATAGTTGGGTGTATGCTTCTAGGTTAAGTATTTCTGTGGCTTTAATAGTGATGTTACCTCCGTCTCCTTCTGTTTCGGTGAAGGCTAGTATTTGGGAGTTCGGTTGGATATTGATTTTGTCTGCTTCTAAATTGATAGTGCCAGCATTGCCTGGACCTTCTGTGAAGGCTATTAGGTCTACTCCTTGACTAAGTGTGAGATTTTGGGTAATGATTTCAATAATGCCGGCGTTGCCCGATCCACTTGTGGTAACTTGGATTTTTCCTTGGCCTTCAATGTTTACAGTTTCTGGGGCACTGATGAATATGTTGCCTCCGTTACCTGTGGAAGAGGTTGAGGCAGATATGAAGTCATTTTCAGTGAAGTTGATGTTAAGGTTGGGGTCATTTTTGTAGGAGGTAAATTGGAGTGTGCCTGCGGGTGAGTCTCCTGCTGTTTCAGCGAATATTCCAAGTCTCCCTGAGATAAATACGTCGTTGGCGTTGATGGAGATATTGCCTCCTGCCTCTGTATTAGTTGCTCCTGCTTTTGCTGTAGCACTAATTTCTGCTCCTTCTCCTATGGTGAGTCTTTCAGAGTTAATGGTGATGTCTCCTGCTTTTCCAGCACTTTTGGTTTCTGTGGTGAGACTTGTTCCTGCTTCTAGTCTGAAACTGTTGGTGTTAATGTTGATAGCTCCGGCGTTTCCTGCTCCTTTAGTGGAGGCGTTGATGTTTATTCCGTCAGTTATTGTCAGCTTTTGGGTTTCAATATTGATTTGACCTGCATTGCCTGTGGCAGTTCGTGTGCTTTCAACTGAGATTTTCAGGTCTCTAAGAATGTCTATGCTTTCTCCAGCTTTGAATGTAATGTTACCTCCCCTCCCTGCGCCTGAATTTTCTGCAGAAATTTTGCCATCTCCTGAGATTTTGATCTTTTCTGGGGCAGTGATGTTAATATTCCCTGCACTTCCTGTTGCTCTAGATAGAGTGCGAGCGGATATCCTGCTGTCATTGCTGAAGTTGATTTCTATGTCTGAGTTTTCCTCATAAGGCTTCAAATTAATAGTCCCTCCAGGAGTTTCGATCTAGGTTTCAGCAGATATTTCTGATTTTGATTCTGATGACTCTGAACTTGAGATGTTGATTCTGTTAGCATAGATGGAGATTGTACCTCCTTCTGTATTAGTGCTGTTTTCGATTGTGGAGACACGAATTCTAGCGTTTTCGGCAATAGTGAGTTGTTGGGTATTTATTTCTAAATTTCCAGCTTTTCCAGCACCATTACTTCCGGCAACAATTTGGCCATCTCCTACGATCTCTATAGTTTCTGGAGCACTGATAAAGATCTTGCCTCCCTCTCCTGTGGATTGGGTGTTGGCAGAGATAGTGGCTTTATTACTGAAGTTGATGTTGAGACCTGAGTTATTGTTGTAAGGCTTCAAAGTAATAGTACCTGCGGGAGTTTCACTTTGGGTTTGAGCGAATATTTCTGAATTTGAGATATTAAGGGTGTTGGTGCCGATCGTGATGTTACCTCCTTCTTCTGTATTGGTAGCTTCTTTTGTAGCCTCAGCGCTAATTACAGAGTTTGTACCAACATTAACTTCAGGAGATTTAATCTCTATATTTCCAGCTTTTCCAGCCCCCCTGGTTTCTACTAATAGTTTGCCATCGTTGTCTAGGTTGACTATTTCTGTAGCTTCAATTTTGATATTGCCTCCAGGTCCATTGGCAAAGGTATTGGCAGATATCTCAGCACCATTTCTCACTTCCAGAGAATTTGCTGTAATGCTTATATTCCCACCCTCTTCATTCTCTTCTGCTCCTGGTCTCACTCGACTACCTATTCCAGTTAAAAATTCTGAGTCTCCTCCATCCAAGACCACAGTCTCAGTAGCATTAATTTCCACATTACCTAAATTCCCTTTTCCACCGTTACTGGCAGATATTTGAGCACCATTTTTTACCTCCAGAGACCTGGTAGTAATAGTTACATCCCCTCCATCCCCTTCTGCTCTTGGTTGCACTCCGCTACTTATTCCAGTGAACTCGAAGTCTCCTCCATCCAAGACCACAGTCTCAGTAGCATGAATCTCCACATTCCCTGCATCCCCTTTTCCACCGTTACTAGCATCTATCAAAGTACCATTTTTCACCTCCAGAGACCCAGTAGTAATAGTGACACCCCTCGCATTCCCTACTGCTCCTGGTTGCACCGAGCTAGTAATTCCAGTGAAAACTGCTGGGTCTCCTCCATCCAAGACCACAGTCTCAGTTGCATGAATCTCCACTTTCCCTGCATTCCCTTTTCCACTGGTATTGGCAGATATTACAGCACCATTTTTTACCTCCAGAGACCCGGTAGTAACAGTTATATCCCCCGCATTCCCTACTGCTCCTCGTCCGACAATGCTAACTACTCCAGTGAATTCTGAGTTTTCTCCATCAAGGAGTACAGTCTCAGTAGTATCAATCTCCACTCTCCCTGCATTCCCTATACCAAAGGTAGTGGTAGATATTACAGCACCATTTTTCACCTCCAGAGACCCGGTAGTAATAGTTACATCCCCTCCATTCCCTTCTGCTCTTGGTCGCACTACGCTACCTACTACAGCACCATTTTTAACTTCCAGAGACTCAGTGGTAATAGCAATACCCCCTGCATTCCCTACTGCTCCTGATTCCACATTGCTAAATACTCCAGTGACTTCTGAGTCTGCTCCATCAAAGACTACAGTGTCAGTAGCATCAATCTCCACACTTCCTGCATTCCCTTTAGCAAAGGTACTGGCAGATATTACAGCACCATCATTAATCACAGAAAGATTTTTGGCAGTGATATTAATATCACCTCCTGTTTCACCATCAGCAACAACATCAGCTCTAATGTCTTCAGTAACAGTCACATCTCCTTCACTCTCAAGAATAAGATCGCCCCCACCAATAGTGGCAATACCATTTACATTCTCACTCACACCACCAATATTCACATCTCCCACATCAAAAAATACTCCTCCACTGCCACTAACTGCCTCTAAATTTTCTACATCCAACTGCAAAGGTGCATTAGTTAAACCTATTCCACCATTGCCAGAAGTTTGAAATAAAGCACTACCTGCATTAATAATTGAAGCATTAGAAATTTTAGCAATATTTCCACCATTAGCATTAACTAAAACTTGCCCAGTTGTAGTTAAATTTGCCAGATTTATATCTCCTACTTCTCCCAAATTTCCTAACTCAATATTAATCCTGCCACTTCCAGCATTTAAAGTTGTTCCATCTAATTGATTTATGGAAGCTTTCCCATCAGAGCGCTTGGCAATATTCATCTCATCATTATTACCAAGTAAGTCAATATTTCCATTGCCAATTGATGTATCAATATCAGCATTTATATTAATACTTCGACCAGCTTTTAATTCTACAGATGAGTCAGTTTTTATCTGTTCATTTATTGTTATATCGTTATCAGCTTGGAGAATTACATCTCCTGATAATTCCCCTATATTTTCTGCTGAAATTGTCACATCAGGATTATCATTTTGCTCGAAAGGATCTATTGGTGTTTCTGTTACTGGATTTTCTGGACTTTCTGGACTTTCTCGAGGAGAATCTGGAGGAGGAGAATCTGGAGGAGGAGAACCTGGAGGAGGAGAACCTGGAGGAGGAGAACCTGGTCTTTCTCCCTTTCCCACTGTTACATTTTCAGGATCTAATAAAATTGTGCCTGGATTGCCAAAAGCTGCACTAACATTAACAGTTCCATTAAATATTAATTGTTGTTTTCCCGAAACTTCAACAAACCCTCCATCACCAGAAAATTGCCCACCTTTGGCAGTAATATTTCCAGCAAAATTAGTAATTCTATCTGACCAAACTATTACCCTTCCTCCATCTCCATTACTAATAGCATCCGCAGAAATAATTGAGTTTTTGTTAATAAAAGTTTGCTGAGAATTGGGAACAATGCCATTACCTTGAAAGTCGCCTCCTATTAATACATTTCCACCTCCGTTGATGCCATCAGCGTTAATGTTTGTGTTGAGGAGAGCGACGCGATCGCCTAAGACATTAACTTGCCCTCCGACCCCCCTTCCATCCCCCTTGGAAAGGGCGAGACTATTCATGTCCCCCCCTTTTTCTATCCCCCTCCCGTCCCCCTTAGAAAGGGGGAAGCCAGAGGATGCTGCACTTTTTGTTGAACGGGGGTTAGGGGGGATCGAAACGTTAATATTTCCAGAAACAATAGCATCTCCTGGAGTATCAGCAACTAGAGTATTTGAATCTGTCAATAATATTTCACCATTAGCATTAACTATGACAGATGTAGCCTGAGCTATTTCTCCACCTGTTAAAAGTGTTGCTAAAGATAAGGGGGTTATACCAGAAATATCTTCTCCATTTGCTGTTGTTGAGTTTACTTCTAAACTTAATAAATGTCCCGGTTGAGATATTCTCAGAGTATTACCGCCTTCTACTGCTGCAATGGTAATATTACCCCCTGCGGTGGAAAGTTCCCCGGTATTAATAACCGTTCCACCCAATAAAGTGAGATTTTCTCCAGGGTTTAAACTTAAGTTTCCTTCATTAACTATAGCGCCTGGGTTAGATACATTAAATCTATATCCACTGGGGTTTCCGACTAAATTTGAGTAGTCGTTTGTGCCCATTGCTTGAAACCAGAAGTTATTGTTGTCAAAGCCAATTCCTGTAGCAGTTGTAAGGCTGAATGAGGCGGGTATATTGAGGCTGGCGTTTCGACCAAACATAATTCCGGCAGGGTTCATTAAGAAGAGGTTGGAATTACCTCCTATGACTTGGATCAGACCGTTAACATAAGAGGCATTTCCTCCTGTGACTCGACCCAGAATATTTCTAGTGTCGGGGGTAGTGAGGAAGTTGGCTATTTGCCCAGAGTTGACATTAAATTGGTCAAAGCTGTGGAAGAGATTAGCCCCATTGCGCGTGCCACCTTCGATATTAAATTGGTTGCCTTGTGGGGTAACTGTTGTACCTGTACCGTCATTTGCAGGAGTTACAGGTTGAGAGTTAGCGGTGGGAGCTACGGCTAATGTCCCTAAAATTATGCTGAGAGCGGATATACCGTAAGATTCTACAAAAGTAGGTTTCATATCAAAATCTTTAATATTTAATATTATATCATCTTCGGTTGGATACTTATAATTAGGCTCGTAGTTGCGCTTTAGCCCGCTAAATATCTATCTAGGGCTAAAGCCGTACTACAAACTAATACTTTTTTATCGTTAATTATCCGCTCCGGTTGAATAGTTATAATTAAAGCTCGTAGTAGGGCTTTAGCCCCATCTATCCATTATCGGGCTAAAGCCGTACTACAAACTAATACTTTTTTATCGTTAATTATCCGGACATGATATAAGTCCTATTAATTATAGGAGGTAACAAAGGTACATCAATTCATAGTGGAACTTTGATATTTTTGAGGGTGGTTTCCCCTCTATTTCAAGAAATATCTAAATTTCTGAAAAATCCTTTTTCTTTTCTACTAATAATGCTTTAGCTTTTGACCGCATTTTGCCATGATATACCACCCCTTCATAAGCGTAACGATTATAACCATTATTAACAATTAATTCTTCTAAATAACGCACTCTTTCTGATGTCTCTGGGTGAGTAGATAACCAAGCAAGAATACCAATATCTTCTTTCCCTTCATTGAGAGTAACCATGAGATTTCTCACCCCATCTGCAGCATAATCTGCTGATACTAAAATTCGCGTTCCCAATACATCTGCTTGACGTTCCATTTTGCGACTATAGTTAAGCACAATTAAATTACTAGCTGCACCTCCTGCATAAGGAATATATTGTACTACGCTAGTAACTAAACTACCTTCAGACATTAACTTAAATCCATGGGATAATACAGTATGTGCTAGTTCGTGAGCAAGTAAACCTGCTAATTCTGCTTCTGAATTAGTTTTCATTATTGCTCCTAAATTTATAAATATTTGCCCTCCTGGTAAAGCAAAAGCATTAAGGTTTTCATCATTGACTACATAAAAATTATATTCAAATTCATTTCTACCAGTCATTTCTGCCAGTTTTATACCCATATTATTGACATATTCAAGAATTTCTTCATCCTCAACCATAGGTAAACTTTTTCTTGCAGACTTTGCTATATTTTTGCCAATTCTTGATTCTCCTCGCAGCATCATTGATGTTGTTTGAACTGCATTCATAGCTGCAAATGGATTGCCAGTAAGAGCTACCCCTAATGCCCCAGTCACAACATTAGCAATTGCATTTCTTCTTAATCTTGATTTGAGCTGAGATTGAAATTTTTTTCGATAGGTTTCTGCTAATTGATTAAATTCATTAACTTGGGCATGTTCGGGATTCAGTAAAGCAAATTGTTGGGCAGATAAACTTGCTTCTAACCATTTTTCCTCATCTGCTAGGGCAGTAATTGTTGCTTTGATTAATTCTGGTTCGTTGGGGTATAAACCTGCTGCCTGATTTAATACTTCTAAAGCTAATTCTGTTTTTTCTTCAGTTTTTAAAGCTTTTGCAAATTGAAGATGAGCTGGAATAAATTGGGGATATTCTTTGACTAATAATTCTAAAGATACGAATATTTGAGTTTCTCGATTTTTGGCTAAACCTTCCTGTGCTTGTTCCCAATATACTTGACCAGTTACAGGTAATTCTGTAGGTTCATAGACTGGTTGAGGGCGATTAACTTTAACTTCAATATCTTCAGAAAATGGTTCTTTTACTTCTCGATAAAGTTTTTCTGCTACTGCTTTTTCTCCTGCTATATAAAGTCGGTCTGCTTCGGCTAATTTTTCCTCTGGTGTTTGAGGTTGGGAGTTAGTAGGAAATATTTTTTCTGACTGAGAATTTTGCGGTTTTTTTTCTAGAGTATTTGTTTCTGCTAAAGCAAAGTTTTGCAGGGCAAATATGCTAAGTATAATTGTCAGATAATTTAGCAAAAGTTTCATGATTTTACAGAATTTTTGATTTTGCAAATATGATTGCTATAGTAACTATTGGTCAGATCATGTCCGTTTAATTAGTTATAAAAAACTTTCTTCTCTTCTTCCTTCTTCTTCCCTCCTGGCTCCTGGCTCCTGACTCCTGGCTCCTCATAAGTATTCAACCAGACATCATATCAGTTATATCATCTCCAGTTTAACACTTAAAAATAGAGCTTCGTTTGTACGTTTAATACCAATTACCATGCATTAATCCTATACTTAGATGGGACTTCAATTATTAAGTAATTAAAACAAGAAAAATAAATTTTCCATAATTATTGGTCAGTTAGGATTAATTATTCTTATATTTGCCTCTCTGTACGGACATTGCATGCAACGTCTCTACTACTCCCCTGCAATGCGAAAATGTAGAGAAGTTTTTGAGAAATGGTTTAATACCCAACCGTCTACAGGGTATCTACAATTGGTTGTGGTTGGAATCCCCATCAACTTTTCCCAACTTTCTTCTTCCTTCTTCAAAGATAACCTTATTCAAGACCAGGCTTGTTTATTGAAAACATTCTTAACTGTCTCTAACACTACTTCTTCAACACAAGGTTTTGTCAAATAACTACAATAGTTAAATTCTTGCTGATTTTTTTTCTGCTTATTTCTAATCGTACCACGATTAGTCAGAACAGCTATTAGTATATCTTTTAACCTAGAATCATTTCTGATTTTTTTAGTTAACTCATAACCATTCATATTAGGCATTTCTAGATCCAATAAAATCATGTCAACTTGTAGATTATTTTGCAGTTTATTCCAAGCTTCTAACCCATCTCTAGCTATTTCCACCTGATAGCCAGCATTAGTAAAAGTTGTACTCAAAAGTTGACGAACAACAATAGAATCATCAACAATTAGAATCATATAAGTTCTTAACCATTGGCGATCGGTAATCTTACTCCCATCAACAATTGCATCCTGTAACGCTCCTACCGAAAATTTTGCCCCCGCTAAATTAGCACCCCTCAAATCAGCCTCAGCAAAGTTTCCTCTCTCAAAGTTAGTATTCTGCAGATTAGCACCCCTAAGATTAGCACCTTGAAAATTTAAACCCTGCAAAGCTAAACCACTCAGCACACAGTTAGAAAAATCATTCTCTCCCGCTTCTAGTCTTTCCTGAATTCGCTGTCGCCATAGCTTGTTAAAAATACCCCTTTGAGCCAACCCACTTATCAAATAAGTTAACTGGTTATCAGATTCTATACCATGAAGATTACCTTCAGCATCATACCAGTTGAGCCATGGTAACAACCCCTCTGGAGAATTAAGGGTGAAATTGACTTCACCCTCCCGATATGCATCACCAGTTTGAGAATAACCACGCCCCACACAACTGATAAAATTCCCCTCTACTTTTGCCTCGTCGTCATTTTGAATATATAGTGTGCGCCAAATTTTTTCCTGGACGCTAAATCCAAAACGCCCATGAGAATAGACTATCCAGAGCAAATCAATTGTTTGCAAATCTAGCAAAGGCAGTTTGTGAATAAACTTTCCATTCAGGCAACCAGGAAAATAACCATAAAATGAAGAAGTGGGAAACTCCTGCTGATGAATACTCCCAAGCATTTTTTGGTAATGCTGTAGCAAGTGAGTAAGTTCATGAAATCTCTCTGGTTGCATATTTTTGTCAATTGTCTTCAAAATCTCTCTGATTTCCCGAACACCTTCGTGTACTTGCGCTCTCAAGGCAATTTCACAAAATAGGCGGAAGGTTTCCCTGTCAGCTTTTTGCCATTGAGATGCTGCTAGTAAATTTTGCAATTTTCTGTAGTTAACTCCTAATGCTGAGTGCAATTCTAAATCGGTAACGTATTTTTTATTTGGCTCAAATATCACATCTTTTGGGCGTTGCCATATTTTTTGAATAATTTGAGCGATCGCCTCCCCGACTGTTTCTGATGAAATATTCTGTTGCCCCAACTTTTGCCACAACTCAGAGGATATATAGTAAGGACGAGACATTTGTTGATAAAGTTGTTTGGCAAAACCTCCTGTCACCCCCACCGGAATTACCACCGCCCCCACTTCCATTGCAACTTCCGCTTCTTGTTTTGCTCCTGGTCCCCCTTCTATTAGCACATAAACCGATGCCATGTGAGCTAAAATTTCTCGACGCTCAAATAAAGTTTTACCTCCATATAGATTTGTACCATATTCCCAGGGTTCAAATCCTTCTGGCTGAATGTGGTAAACTGGAGCAGGTTGATTTTGCCTGCTGCATTCTTGCCAAAAACTACGGGAGACTGCTTCAGGTATACCAGTAACTCCACCTGTTAAAAGAGCTAAATTTTCCCCCAAAGTCGCAAGTTTTCTGCCAGTAGCGTTGCATATTGCCTCAGTAGTCACACCCCAAAATGAGGTACTGCCAATAATGGCAACTCGATGCTCAGATGAAATTTGAGCAACGAGCTGTTTAGCTATTTGTGGTTCAGGTTTTTCTGAAGCAGTGGCGGAAGTTATGAAATTTGGCAGGTTGGTCTGGTATTGTTCATAATCATCTAGTTCGCGACAGACAAAAATTATTCTCCACGGGAGAGAGTTATTTTGCAAAAATGTCAAAGCTTCTGTTAGAGCTATTTTTGCAGCCCAATCTTTAGGAAATCCACGCATTCCTGTACTAATACAGGGAAAGGCGAGACTATGAATTTGGTTTTCTGCTGCTAACCGCAGAGAGTTCCGGTAACATTTAGCTAGCTGTTTACTGGATATTTGGCTATTGGTTTTATCCCAAACCGGGGCACAAGTATGAATGATATATGAGGCCACAAGTTGATAGCCTTTAGTAATTTTGGCTTGGCTGCTTTCGAGCCATTCTATTTGTCTGGTGGCGTTTATTAGTGCTTCTCCTGCTGCTTGATGAATTTTGCTACATAGCCCATAACCACGGAGATTATTGTCAGTAGGGTTGACTATCGCATCTACTTGTTGAGAGATAATATCGCCTTGAATAATGGTCAAGCGTTCGCCCCATCCTAGATTTTCCCTAGAAATCTGCTTACTTTGCCCTAGTTTATTCATACTTTATTCTTAATTAGTATAATTTATTCTCATTATTATACACAATTTCCCTGAGATTTGCTCAATATAAATGAATTTAGGTAGGCGTAAAATCAGTTTTAATCAAAACTATAGTGTTTCTCAGTAAGCTGATGGTACAGTTTTATCTTTCTTGCCTGTTACCGAAAAATTGTGGTCTAAAACCTCCCCTTGGATAGGGGATAAAAAACGGTCGTTTCGCTCGGCAATTCAAGTCGCGAAGCTTGGAGTAGGATGGGATGGCGAGGTTTCCCGAAGAGTGCAGAGCCGCTCCGAAGTGTGCCATATGCAATCTCCCCTCGAGAAAAGAAAATATTCCTTATGTTAAGCCTCATTATTGCAGAGGTACTGTTAGCTGATAACTGATATAGCGCTACTTGAATCGGGAAGAGGGAACACTTAACTGGGAACAGAAGACTATCAAAGGATTTGAGGATTTATAAATGTCCTAACCTTAATGCGTAGCGCTATAACTGAAATGACGTGTTGTGTATTGCCTAAAACAAACGAATGCGCGTACCTCACGCTTTTTGGGAATTTATATATAACCCATACTGAAATGACGTGTTGTGTATTGCCTAAAACAAACGAATGCGCGTACCTCACGCTTTTTGGGAATTTATATACAACCCATTTGGTATCTTTACCCTGATGAAAATTTTGAAGCACGGAGTCGGGAGTGGGATAGAGGCAATAGGAGAAAAAGGTGGAAAAATATTCCAATACTCCTCATCTATGAATATCCGTATCTTCTCACTCTCTTGTTGGTATTAATTAATGCCCACGATTAAATTTTGAGGCACGGAGTTGTCCGTGGGAAGAAGCAATAATTGAAAAATACTCCCCATCTCCCCATCTCCCCATCTCCCCCTCTATATTTTAAATATTGGGTTCTATAGAAGCCATTTGGTATCTCCAGAAAAGAGGGAATAGGGAGAAGTAATTGATAATTTATGGGTAATAATTGATTGGATTTGGGATTTTGGGAGAGGTCTAATACACCCCATCTCCCCACACTCTCTACACTCTCCACCCCCCCATCTCCCTATATTTAAGTACACAAATAGATACGCTTAGGGGTTCTATATATCTCAATGTAGTTGCTGGTGAATTTTTTAGGTTAGACTAAGTATTATTATTTATATTTTTCTGAATCAAGGTGATGTTTAACTATGACTTCTTTTGACGAAATGGCTGACTATAATAAAGCTATTGAACTTAATCCCAATGATGCTGGTGCTTACTACAAGCGGGGTAATGTCTACTCTAACCAAGGAAAGTATGAACAGGCACTAGCTGATTACGACAAATCTATTGAACTTAATCCCCAGGATGCTGCTGTCTATAATGACCGGGGTGTTATTTACTATATCCAAGGAAAGTATCAACAGGCAATTGCTAATTACAACCAAGCGATTCTACTTAATTCCCAAGATTCTGATTTCCACAACAACCGGGGTGTGATCTACGAAATTCAAGGAAAGTATCAAAAGGCAATGGCTGCTTTCAACCAAGCTATTGTAATTAATCCCAAGCGTGCTAATGCCTATGTTAATCGGGGAAATCTCTATTCTGAGCAAGGAGAATATAAAAAAGCACTGACTGATTATAATAAAGCAATTCTACTTCAACCAGACTTAGCTGAAGTTTACAACAACCGGGGTAGTATCTACAATGCCCAAGGAAAGTATAAAAAGGCACTTACTGATTACAACCAAGTTATTGAACTTAATCCTAATGATGCTGTTGCCTACTACAACCGGGGTAATGTCTACTCTAACCAAACAAATGAACGAGAGGCGATCGCTGACTACACCCAAGCGATCAAACTCAATCCTAACTATGCTGAAGCTTACTATAACCGGGGCAATCGTTACTCTGAGCAAAAAAAATATAAACAAGCGATCGCCGACTACTCTCAAGCAATCCAACTCAACCCTAACTACGATGATGCAATCTATAACCGGGGTTTTCTCTACGATGTGCAAAAAAAATATAAACAGGCGATCGCTGATTTTAGTCGAGCGATCAAAATTAATCCTAGCTATATCAATGCTTACCATCTTAGGGGTTTAGCATATTATGAGCAAGGAAAATATAAACAGGCGATCGCCGATCTGACCCAAGTCATTGAACTTAATCCCCAGGATGCTGATGCTTACAATAACCGGGGTGCGGTTTACCAGGAACAAGGGAATACAAAACAAGCTATTAAAGACTTGGAAAAAGCTGTTAAGTTATACAAACAACAAGGAAATCAAGAGTTATATCAAAAAGCTCTAGATGACCTCAGAGAGTTAAAGGTAAATTAGAGTGGTCATGGGTGGGTTTTGTTGATAAATCTTCCTGCTTTTTCCAAGAGGTAAGCATAGCTCAGGTTTGAGCATATCCTATCCGTTCTTGTTTCTCATACCAAGCTTGAGTTCTTGCTGCTAAAGCTTTGTTGTAGTGACCGCGCACACAACCCAATGTCCTCCGCAGCAAATTTTCTTGCGACTGAGTAGGGTAAAACCTAAATTTGTACGCTTTCTCAACCATCTACTGTTTACTTACTCGACAATCACATTTTAACAGATTATCTGTAAAACCGCAAAATTGATTGGTTTTCCTCCATCCCCCCCCAACCCCACGAGTGAAAGCTATGCTTTATAAACATCTTTCTTAACATAAAACGCGGACATTAGAAAGAAGTTATGAATTTGCCACATATGGATATTTCAGGAGAGTAAACGTATTTAATTAGAGGCTAAACTCCCCCCACCTCCCCCTAACCCCACCCCCCCATCTCCCTATCATCAAAGGGTTTTAGGAGTTCCTTATCAGGGATAGTTTTGAAAGGGGGGAAGAAAAGGGGGGATGGAGAGCGCGGGTCTCCAACCAACATTTAGATGAAGTTCAATAATTTTAGAAAAAAATTAATGGCCAGCAACTGGCATAGATTTTTGGCTATTTCCTATTAGACCTCTCCAGAAAATAAACTTGCTCTTTATTTAAGACAAGCTAGAGTTGTCAAATTCACTCTCCGAAATCATTTTTCGTATCTTTTTCATGAAAATATATACCCTGTTCCCTATTCCCTGTTCCCTGTTCCCTGTTCCCTACTAGCCACAAAAAATCTATATCTTTTTCGCAGATGTCTATTTTTTACTTATTCTTAGTTTGGGTAGTTGTTCTATGTCTAATAATAATGATCCTCTGTTTTACTTTTACCAGGCCACTCTACTATCTATACCAAGAAAGGAGACTACGAAAAAGCAATCGCCGATTATGATCGAGCTATTCAACTCGATCCTGAATTTGTCTATGCTTACCTAAACCGAGGTCTTACTTACAATGATCGAGGTGAGTATGAAAAAGCACTGGCAGATTTTAACTAAGCCATTCAACTTAATCCTAAAGAGGCAATTGCCTACTCCAACTGCGGTATTACTTACCATAATCAACAACAGTAAAAAAAAGCGATCGCCAATCGAAACCAAGGCATGAAACTTAATCTCATAGATGGTGATTGTTACTACAATCATGCTTTGATTTATCAGGATAAATGGAATAAGGTAGAAGCAATCAAACACTTTGAAAAAGCTGCTAATTTATATCAGCAGCAAGGCAATCAGGCATTGTATCAAAATTCTTTAAATCAAATTAAAAATTTAAAAAACAACTAAAGTTGCAGGTAGTCCTGAGAATTCGAGCATAACTCTGGAGTGTGCCTACAAATACTTCCAAAAATTATCGATTGGAACACCCCAACTCAACACCTAACTCAAATAATTTTGTACAATCTTGAGAATTCTCTCCGAGGCATGACCATCACCGAAAGGATTAATTGCCATTGCCATTTTTTTGTACTTACTAATATCACTCAATAATTCTGCTGTAGCAGCCACAATATTACTGGTATTAGTACCAACAAGTTTAGCAGTTCCAGCCATTATTGCTTCTGGTCTTTCTGTTGTTTCTCGTAATACTAAAACAGGCTTACCTAAACTTGGAGCTTCTTCTTGTAAACCCCCAGAATCAGTTAATATTAAATAACAATTTTGAATAGCTCCTACCAACTTACTATAATCAAAAGGTTCCTCTAAAAATATTCTTGGATGACTCCCTAAAATTGCTGTTAAAGGTTCCCTAACTGTAGGATTTTTATGCATAGGTAAAACCAAAGCAGTATCAGGAAACTTATCTAAAATTTGCAGAAATCCTTGAGCAATTTTTTCTAAAGGTTCTCCCCAATTTTCCCGACGATGAACTGTTGCTAATATTACCCTATATTTGCCCCAATCTAAACCATTAATATGACATTGAGGTTGAGATTTTGCTACCTTTAACAAAGCATCAATTACCGTATTTCCTGTTTGATGAACTTCCCCCACTACTCCAGATTTTTGTAAATTTTCCATAGCTAAAGTTGTCGGAGCAAAATGCAATTGAGCTATCTGAGAAATTAAACGGCGGTTTGCCTCTTCGGGATAGGGATTAAATAAATCATTAGTCCGTAAACCTGCCTCCACATGACCAACAGGAATTTTTTGATAAAATGCAGCTAGGGCAGCAGCAAAAGCGGTGCTAGTATCTCCCTGAACTAATACTAATTTGGGTTGTAACTGTAGAAATAATTCTTCTAATCCTTGCAAACTTCGGCACATAATATCTGTCAATGTTTGCCTGGTTTGCATAATTGCTAAATCCTGGTTGGGGCTAATATCAAATAATTTCATTACTTGGGCAACCATTTCCCTATGTTGGCCAGTTAAAATTACTAAGGTGTTAAAATCAGGAGAATTTTGAAAAAGTTGGATAACTGGTGCTAATTTAATAGCTTCGGGGCGAGTTCCTAAAGTAATTGCTACTTGAATAGGACTGTTTAGCATTTCAATTTAATTTGATATGTTTTTTCAGACAATAATCAAAATTATATAGCATTTAGATTTGAGATATAAACATATAATTAAATGCTTAAGGGAACAGAGAATGGAAAGCATTGGGAGGTATTATAGCTGATTTATGAAGTAAATATTAAGAGGCTAAGTTGTCTGTTAAACTTAGGTTTGTTAACTTACGGCCTCTCAGGTTCAATATTCCTGCCTAAATAATTACAGCAAGTAAATTTATCCAAACCATTCTGTAAATTGCCAATCCGACGGCTCCCCTACCTTATCTTCAAAATTAACTTTATTTATGACCAGGTACTTATACCGTTTCACGGAAGTGACGGATTCAAAAGTTAAAATTTATGCATTAAGGTTTTATAGGCTCAAAACTTTGACGCGCTCAGTAATTTCAGGAAATTATTTCACATTTAAAGTTTGAAACTATTTGTGAAATCTTTAAAGTGAATTAGTATTATATGTCTAATTTAGCCAAATTTAGAGATTGTTTGTTAATACAATATTCAGCTTGAAACACGGTATATACAAAAATAATACTTTATTTAAGTTAATTTGTTTGACCTACTTAAATCTGAAAATTTATTGATTTTTGAACCTAATCAAAATCAAGATTTAGAACAATCAAAGACATTGGGTAAAAATATTTAGACAAGTGCTTGATGCGACTACAGGTGAGGATTTGATTAAATAATAGTAATAGCTAGTTGATCGGGAGAAGTATTATATGCCAGGGTTATTTCAATCTACCATGGATTTAGGTGTCTTTATTCCTCATGGAAGTTATTACCTACTACAATCAGGGTTAATCTTATTTCATCTCACATCAGATTTATTTATAGCACTGACCTATTATTTTATCGCAGTAATACTTACTTACTGTCTGATTAGACGACCAAATATGCCATTCAATCTCACTTTTTGGATGTTGGCAATTTTAATGATTTTTAGTGGTATCTCCCACACTCAAGAAATTTGGACACTACGGCATTATTGGCTATTAGGATTAGTTAAGGGTATTACAGTTATAGTTTCTATAGTAACAGTCATATTTTTAGTTCGTTTAGCTCGGAAACTTTTAGCAATGCCTAATCCTATGGAACTAGAAACAACTAATCAGGAACTAGAAAAGCAGATTAGAGAACGTATTTTAGCTGAAGAAAAAATTTGTCTCCTGAATGCAAACTTGGAGGCTAGGGTACAACAAAGAACCGCCGAGTTAAGAGAGTTAAATCAAAAGCTAGAAAATGAAATATCTGAACGCACAGCATTTTCTGAAGCTTTAAAAAAATCAGAGGCTCGTTTAGCAAGTATTTTAGATATGGCTGAAGATGCAATTATCTCAGTGGATAGAAATAAAATTATTCGATTGTTTAACCAAGGAGCAGAAAAAATATTTGGTTATCTAAACCAGGAAGTTGTAGGAAAGTCATTTAGCAAGTTAGTTGTTTGGCAAGAGTCAAAATTTAATAACTCTGTCGGGGCAAAAAATCACAAGACAAAACATAAACTTGCTATAGTTATTGGCAAACGAAAAGATGGCACAGAATTTCATGCAGAGGCATCAATTTCACCAATAGAATTAAAAGATGAAACTGTATTTACGATGATATTGCGGGATATTAGCGATCGCAAACAAGCAGAGCAAAAATTAGCTACTCAAGCTCTAGCAGCAGCAGCAGTAGCAAAATTAGGTCAACGTGCTCTCGAAAGTATATCTATATCAGAACTCATGTCAGAAGCAGTTTTCTTGGTATGTCAGACTCTACAGCTTGACTATTGTCAGATTTTGCAACATTCATCAGATACTCAAACTTGGGAAATTCAAGCCAGTTTCAGCAACCCAAAAACTTTAACCAGTCTATCAGGAGTTAGTAAAGAGTTTGACTCTTTAATTGCTTGCACTTTAGCTGCTGACAAACCAGTTATAATTGAAGACTTTAGCAGTAAAATTGCTGAATTTCCAGGTTTGAAACCATTGTTAGACCAAGGTATTGTTAGTGGTATCAGTTTAATTATTCCGGGAAATAATCAATCTCCAGGAATATTGGCTACTTATACCACGAAAAAATATACTTTCACTCAAGATGATGTTCACTTTTTACAGGCGGTAACAAATGTTCTTGCTAGTGCCATTGAGCAAAATTTAACTCACTTAGCTCTACAACAACAATTACAACGTAGTCTTCTGTTAGGAAAAATTACTCAAGAGATTCGCCAAAGCTTGGATACACAGAGGATATTTGATACTACTGCACAACAAATAGGTCAAGCATTTCTGGTAAACCGTTGTGTAATTCATTCCTATCAAGCAGGGTCAGTGCCAAAAGTGCCATTAGTAGCAGAGTATTTAGAAGCTGGATTTGAATCAATTATGAATTTAGAAGTTCCAGTAATCGATTATATCTATATAGAACAAATGTTAGCACAGGATCGAGCGATGGCTTCAGACAATGTTTATACAGAAACCTTGCTACAAACAAATGCTTCTGCATCAACTTGTCTTCGTAGAGAATTAAAATCTATGTTAGTAGTTCGTACCTCCTATCAAGATGAACCAAATGGAATTATTTGCTTGCATCAATGCGATCGCTATCGGAATTGGAGAAAAGATGAAATTGAACTCCTAGAAGCTGTTGCTCAACAAGTAGGAATTGCCCTCGCTCATGCTCATTTATTGGAGCAAGAAACTCGCCAACATCAACAACTTGTTGCACAAAATATTGCTCTTCAACAAGCAAGACAAGCAGCAGAAGTCGCTAATAAAGCTAAGAGTGAATTTTTGGCTACTATGAGCCATGAAATTAGGACTCCAATGAATGGAATAATTGGTATGACTTCTTTGCTAATTGATACTAATTTGAATTCAGAACAACAAGAATACATCCATGATATTCATACTTGTAGTATTGCACTGCTAAGAATTATTAATGATATTCTTGACTTTTCTAAAATTGAGTCTAATAAATTGGATTTTGAAGAAAGACCTTTTAATTTAAGATTATGTCTGGAAGAGTGTATTGACTTGCTTGCTATTCAGGCAGTTAACAAAAAAATTGAATTAGCTTATTTGATTGAGGATAATACACCAAGTATAATTTTAGGGGATGAAACAAGATTACGTCAAATTTTAGTTAATCTGATTACTAATGCTGTTAAATTTACAGCCAAAGGAGAAGTTTTAGTTAATGTTTCAGCTCAAAAAATACCAGGGTCAGAAAATATTATTAATTCTCCAGATTCAGAAGTATTGAAACTTCCCGAAGATAGTAGTGATAATCAACAGAGTATAGCTAGTAATTTGTATGAAATAAAATTTGCTGTCAAAGATACAGGAATTGGGATTCCCCGAGATAAAATGCACAAATTATTTCAACCATTTAGTCAAGTAGATAGTTCTACAACTAGACAATATGGAGGAACAGGATTAGGATTAGTTATCAGTAAACGTTTATGTGAGATGATGGGTGGTAAAATGTGGGTTGAAAGTCAAGAAGGAATAGGCTCTACGTTCTATTTTACCTTAACTGTAAAAGTTGATAAAGATATTACAAGTCAATTTAATCCTATCAATAATTTAGCTGATAAACGATTATTAATTGTAGACGATCGTCCTTCTTGTTTACAAATTTTAACTCAGCAATTGAACCAGTGGGGAATTTTATCTCATACTGCAACATCAGGTCTTGCAGCAATAAATATGCTCAAGAATGGAACTGCTGACCAACATCAAAATTTTGACCTAATAATCATTGGTATGGAAATGTCAGAAATGGATGGAGTTGCAACTGCTATTGCTATTAGAGAAATACCCAAGTATAAATGTCTGCCATTAGTTATGTTAACTCCTATTGGTAAATCACCCACAAAAAATCAACTCCAACAACTCAACTTAGCTGCCCTACTAAATAAACCAATTAAACAATCGCAGCTATACAATATACTGGAGAAAATATTCTCTAATTTACCAGTTAAATAGTAGTTGATAATTAGTAAAATAGACTTTTGTTTGTCTTCTAGAAGACAAATATTAACCCTTCTCTTGTTGATAGCTAAAACCTGATATATTGTTAACTTATAGTATTTTTAAATTCAAATTTTTATGAATCCACAAAAATCACAGAATAATTCCTCTGTAATAATGATAGTAGATGATAAAAAATCTATGCGTCATCTCCTGCGTAAAGCATTAGAATCAGAAGGATATCAGATAATAGAAGCAAAAAATGGCAAGCAATGCTTAGAAAAATGTAGTTTTCAAATACCAGATTTAATTTTAATAGATGCAATGATGCCAGAGATTGATGGCTTTGCTTGCTGTGTTAAATTACAAGAACTTTTTAGTCAGAATTTATCAAATAATTTATTTCCAGATAATAACCTAGATAGTAACCTAGATAGTAACCTAGATAGTAACCTAGATAGTAACCCTTTACTTTATCAGACTCCATTGTTAATAATTACCTCTATTGAAGACAAAGAATTTGTTGACCTCGCCTTCGCAGTTGGTGCAATGGATTATATTACTAAACCAATTAAATGGTCTGTTTTACGTCAGCGAGTCCGTAGACTTTTGCAAATTAATAAACTGGTAAAAGAATTAAAACAGCAAACAGAAACTGCTAGATTTATGACGTTTATTCAAGAACGGATACGTCAATCATTAAACCTTGATGATCTTCTCAAAACTGCAGTACATGAAGTCCGCAAATTTCTCAAAACTGACAGAGTATTCATATATAAATTTAAGCCAGATGGGACAGGAGAAGTAGTTATGGAATCTGTTAGTTGTAATCGAGAATCTATTGTAGAAAGCATGAGTAAATTTAGTGACAATGCACAGGATAAATCAGCTAATCAAGAACATATACCTATTGGAGATTTAATTCCATATCATGTTGAATTTCTGAGTAAGTTTCAAGTAAAAGCTAACTTAGTAGTACCAATATCAAAGATTAATACAGAACAAACGTCTGATGGGAATTTTGAGTATACTCAACAACAACTATGGGGATTATTAATTGCTCACCACTGTTCAACACCTAGAAAATGGCAATTTTCAGAAATGGATTTTATTGAATGTTTAGCGGGACAGTTAGCGATCGCTATACAACAATCAGAACTATATCAAAAATTAGTAACTGCGAATCAAAAGTTAGTTGAATTTGCCAACTTTGATAGTTTAACTAAGGTTGCTAATCGTCGTGTGTTTGAGGAATATATAGACAGGGAGTGGCGACGAATGGCAAGGGAAAAAGCACCAATAGCTTTGATTCTATGTGACGTTGACTATTTCAAGCGCTACAATGATACTTATGGTCATCCAGCAGGAGATATGTGTCTGCAAGCAATTGCTAATGTCATTAAAGCAGAAGTCAAGCGACCAGCAGATTTAGTAGCACGTTACGGTGGGGAAGAATTTGTAGTTGTATTACCTCAAACAGATGCTCAAGGTGGATTTCATCTAGCAGAATTGATTCGTAAGCGACTTTTAGATTTAAAGTTAGTTAATGCTGGTTCTCAAATATCAGAATTTGTTACCATGAGTTTAGGTGTAGCAAGCACTATTCCTGTACCTGAATATTCCTGGGGAAAGTTGATTAAAATAGCAGATGAAGCTCTCTATCAAGCAAAGGAAGAAGGACGCGATCGGACAATTATTCAAACTTTTTGAGGACTATAGCTAAGAAAGAATTGCTTAGGACATGGACTGATGATGAATCTTAGACTAAGAAACACTTTTCCAACTGTTCTGTGTTCCCTGTTCCCTGTTCCCTGTTCCCTGTTCCCTGTTCCCTGTTCCCTGTTCCC